>NZ_DBNGVP010000155.1:0-52316 GCF_057119385.1 Archangium sp.
GCAGGTTGTAGGCCAGCACTCGCAGCCAGCTGAGCACCAGGGGTGCCTTGCCTCGCAGGCTGGGCGAGGCGCTGTCCTCCTCCAACACCACGTCCGCTGTCCAGTTCGGCCCGTTCTCAATCCCCCAGTGCCGGCGTACCAGCGTCAGCATCTGCTCCGGGGACAGTTGCCCACTGGGAATGGAGGTGAGGAACAGCCGCGTCTCCACCTTCGGCAGCTCGCCGTCTCTGGTTCGCGTCTGCCGCACCCACACCCATTGCTCGGCGCCGGGAAAGTCCTCTTCTGGCGGCTTGTCCACCACCCTCAACTCCCTCCGCACCCACTCCCCCTTCACCCTCTCGCGCACTCGCACCTTCACTGGCGCCACCGCCAGCGCCACCCACGCCTTGCCATGCAGCCGGTGGAAGTTCTCCTTGAGCGCCATCAAGTAGTGCTTGCCCTCCTGCCTCACCACGCTCGCGTTGGCCGCGCTCGTCATTCCCGCGTCCACCGTCACGTACTCGAAATGGCGCCCAAACTTCTCCACCACCCGCTTGAACAACTCCGGGAACGCCGTCGCCTCTCCCTGCTTGCCTTCCAGCAACTTCTGGTCGAGCACCGGACACGCCGCGCTGCTGGTGAGACTGGCGCGCAGCGCGTACGGGTACCAGTACTCCCGCCCCTGCTCATCCTTTGTCGTGTGGCTCGGCTCGCACGGCGCCTGCCCCGGCGTGCTCTCCCCCGCCTTCCCGTCGATGCTGACGACGCCCCGGGCGAAGAGCTCGTTGCGTATCAACCCCTTGTCCAGCCCACTGCGCACCAGCTGCTCCACCTCCTGCTCCAAGCCCTCTGGCTCCAAGCTCCCCAGCAGCCTGTCCAACGTCGTGTCGGACACCGGCCGCTTCAACCCCTCGGGTGCCGTGCCTTCTCGCAGCATGTCCTCGCCCAGCGCCTCGGCATGCCGCAACACCCGCCGCCCCACCGCCAGCGCCTGCACCAGCAGCATCAACATCGCCGCCAGCGGGTGCCTCTGGCCCCGGCGTGCTCGCGGGTCCTTTACTCCCTTGAATGTCAGCCCCAGGCTCGTCATCATCCTCTGCACGCGCGAGGGGGTGTCCTGCTCATCCTTCTTCCCCTTCTCGCTTCCCGCATGGGGTGTGGAGGGCCCGCCAGCCCTCCCGCCCCGGTTTTTCTCCCTACTCATTCCTCTTCTCCACGGACCTGCCCGGCCCGTCACCGGGCTCTTTTCAGGCGCCCCCCCGCGATCAGCCCGCGGCTGCTCGCCACGGGTGGGCCCCTGTAGGCGGGACTATACTCCAGCCGTCGGCCCGGGTGGGATAACCTCTCTCGTAGGACTTTGAATCAAGCCTGGCTCGGAAGGGGGGCGCTGGCCCATGTCTGGCCTCTGGCGGTTCGTCGTCCTCGTGCTCGCGCTGCTGCCGTCTCCGGACGCGGCGGCCCAGCGGTTCGCGGTGGAGCGGCCCATGCGGGTGGCCTTCCTCGATGCCCTGGCGCCGGGCAATCCCTGGCGGGACAGCCTCGTGGGCACCATGCGCGCGGCCGCGAGGGACCTGCGCATCGAGCTCACCGTCCACCCCGTGGGCCACTGGCCCGGGGAAGTCCTGGAGCGGGCGCGCGAGGTGCTGAGCGGGCCCGGCCGGCCCGACTACCTCCTCGTCACGATGCACCGGGGCATCGGCACCGGCCTGCTGGAGCTCTCCCGGCGCACGGGGGTCCCCGTCTTCGTCATCAACTCGGGCCTGCTGCCCGCGGACGCCGCGCGCTTCGGCGGGCCGCGTGGGCACTTCCCGCTGTGGCTCGGGCAGATGCTGCCGGACGATGCGCTGGCCGGCCGCACGCTGGCCCAAATCCTGTTGGAGGCCGCCGCCCGGGGCCACCCGCCCCACGCGCCCGTGCGGCTCGCCGCGCTCGAGGGGCAGCCCGAGGACGCCTCCGGGTGGCTGCGCTCCGAGGGGCTGCGCCAGGCCGTGGCCGGGTGGGAGGGGCCGAGCTGCTCCAGGGCGTCTCCGCCTCGTGGGACGTGGAGGTGGCCCGGCGCAAGGCGGAGCTGCTGCTGCGCCGCTACCCGGAGCTCCAACTGCTCTGGGCCGCCAACGACACCATGGCGCTGGGGGCCCTGCGCGCGGTGGAGGCCTCGGGCCGCCGCCCCGGCCAGGACGTGCTGCTGGGCGGCATCGACTGGACTCCCGCGGCCCTCCAGGCCGTGCGCGAGGGCCGCCTGGTGACGACGCTCGGCGGCCACTTCCTCGAGGGCGCCTGGGCCCTGGTGCTGCTGTATGATCACCACCACGGCCGAGACTTCGCCTCCGAGGGGCTCGAGTGGCGCACCTCCCTGGCCCCCATCTCGCGCGCCGAGGTGGACACCCTCCAGCAACTGCTCGGCGAGGGCGACTGCGCGGCAATCGACTTCCGCGCCTTCTCCAAAGTGGCCAACCCCGCGCTGACGCACGACGACTTCTCCTTCCGGGCCTTGTTCGCTCAGCGGCGGCTGCGCTTCCCGGGTCCCCTCCTGGAGTCGTATGGATTCACGCGTCCCCTCCCCTCCGAGCACCACCCCTGAGCGGATGGGGAGGCGGATTCCCGGCAACCGGCTCGGGCGCCGGCTGCTGGGGGCCATCGTGCTCTTCAGCGTCGCGGCCAGCCTGGTGAGCACCGCCGTGCAGCTCGCCACCGACTACCGGGGCGAGGTCCACGCCCTGGAGGAGCGGTTGGAGCAGCTGCGCCTGAGCTACGCGCAGAGCGTGGCCCAGAGTCTCTGGTCGCTCGACGAGGCGCCGCTGCGCATCCAGCTCGAGGGGATGACGACGCTGCCGGACATCGTCCAGGCCGAGGTGGACAGCGCGCTGGGCACCCACTACCAGGCCGGCGCCGCGCCCGGGACGGACGCGGTGGTGCGCTCCATCCCGCTGTACCACGGGCCGCTCTTCCTGGGCACGCTCCGGGTGAGCGCCACCCTGGAGGGCATCCACGCGCGGCTGAGGGACCGGGTGCTCGTCATCCTCGCCACGCACGCGGCGCAGACGTTCCTCATCGCCCTCTTCGTCCTCTTCGTCGTGCAGCGCATGGTGACGCAGCACCTGGCCACCCTGGCGGCGTACACGCGCGGGTTGGGGCCGGCGCACCTGGACGCGCCGCTGGTGCTGCGGCACGAGGCTCCGGGGCCCGCCGGCGGCGACGAGCTGGACGAGGTGTGCTCGGCCATCAACGAGATGCGCGAGTCGCTGCGCCAGGAGCTGGGCGAGCGCCAGCGCTCCGAGGCCGCCAACGCCCTGCTGGCCGAGGCCGGCGAGGTGCTCCTCTCCTCGCTGGAGATGGAGAAGGTGCTGCCGCGCGTGGCCTCGCTGTGCGTGGGCGCGCTGGCGGACTGGTGCGTCATTGATTTGCTGGAGGACGGGGAGATGCGGCGGGTGGGTGGCGCGCACGTGGACGCGGAGAAGCGGGCCCTGCTCGGCGAGCTGCAGCGCCGCTACCCGCCGGGCCCCGGCTCGACGTCGCCTCCGGCGCATGTGGCGCGCCAGGGCCCGCCGGTGCTGGTGCCCCACGTCACGGACGAGAAGCTGCGCGCCATGGTGGTGGACGAGGCGCACTTCCAGCTGGCGCGGGCGCTCGGCATCCAGAGCCTGCTGGTGGTGCCGCTGGTGGCGCGGGAGCACCGGCTGGGCGCCATCACGTTCGTCTCGGCCACGCCCGAGCGCTATGGGCCCGCCGAGCTCGCCCTGGCCCGGGAGCTGGCGAGCCGCGCCGCCATCGCCCTGGACAACGCGCGGCTGTACCGGCACGCCGAGCGGGCCATCCGCCTGCGGGAAGTGTTCCTCTCCGTGGCCGCGCACGAGCTGCGCACGCCCCTGTTGCCGCTGCAGCTGAGGTTGCAGAGCCTGCTGCGCCGGGGCCGGAGTGGCGCCGCGCTGGAGCCGGCCCGGTTGCTGGAGGAGGTGGCCACCGCCGAGCGGCAGACGCGGCAGATGGGCCTGCTGGTGGACCCGTTGCTGGACGTGTCACAGCTGAGCGCGGGCCACGCGTTGGAGCTGCGCCGGCGGCGGGTGGACTTGAGCGCGCTGGTGGCGGAGGTGCTGGAGGAGCTGCGGCCGCAGGTGGAGGCCAGTGGCTCCGAGGTGCGGAGGGAGCTGCGCGGGCCGGCGGTGGGCTGGTGGGACGCGCGGCGGTTGGAGCAGGTGGTGACGGGGCTGGTGCGCAACGCGCTGAAGTTCGGCGAGGGCCGGCCCATCGACGTGCGGGTGACGCCGCGGGACGGCGCGGTGGTGCTGGTGGTGAGAGACAACGGCATCGGCATGCCGGAGGGCGAGCGCGAGCGCCTCTTCGAGCGTTTCGGCCGCGGGGTGCCGGTGCGGCACTATGGAGGGCTGGGGTTGGGGCTCTACCTCACGCGGCAACTGGTGGTGGCGCACGGGGGCAGCATCTCCGTGGAGAGCCGGCCGGGCGAGGGCTCCACGTTCACGGTGGAGCTGCCGGTGGACGAGGCTCCGGACGCGGTGGGCTGAGGAGGGGCCTGCTCGACGCCCGGAAGGCCGGGGTACTGGAGTGGGAGCGGAAGCTCATCTCCCCGGAGAGGGGCGGGAGAAGGAGACCTCCTCCTTCGTGAAGTGGTCGATGACGCGTTGATCCAATTCCTCGAGCGTCTTGCCGCGAACTTCCAGGAAGCGAGCCACGTCCTGCGCATGGAGTGCTTGCGCGGCGTCAGGAGAAATGGCGTGGCTCGCGAGCAACTCGTCACTGCCGCGCATCAGCAGATTGCCGAGCAACAGGTCCCGCATCGCCTGGGCCTGCTGGGGGTGGACGATGATGCGGTTCGCGGACTCGGCGTGGCCCCGGAAGAGAGGAACGATGGCATCGGCGCCGTGCCTCGCCAGCAGCGCCACGGGATCCTCGATGGGTTGCCCGGAAACGTCTCGAGGCCGGAGTCCAGCCAGATGGAGGGCCAGCACCTTGGAGCGGGCAGACCGGTAGTGGAACCGCTCGGGGAGTGGGGGAAACAGGCCCACGGGTTCTCCCCAGGCGCGTGTGGTTTCCCCCTTCGCGAGCTGCCGCAGATGGTGGAGCAGCCGCTGAAGCTTGTTTCCAGTGACGGCCCGGAAGGCGCTGCCGTAGGTCGTCAGCCAGAACCAGCGGACCAGATGGCGCATCACGTCGCCCGGGGGGTTGGCACACGCCCGACAGGTCCGCATCGCCTCGGCCAGCAGGATGAGCTGGTAGCGCGAAGGCAGCAGTTCGGCGGACAGGATTCCGCACTCCTTCTGGAGGAAGCGGACCGCGAGCAGCAGGTTCTCCGTTGCCTCGTCGATCATCTGCGGCGCCGCCGCGAGCCGCCGGCTCAATTCCTCGACGTCCTCTTCGAAAATGTCGAGGTCCAGCGCCGCCTTGCAGATATCGAGGAAGAGATCCTCCTCGGGCTCGGGTTCCCACCCCTGCTCCTTGAGCCGGGCCTTGGCCACCGTGAGCCGCTCGCGCAGATCGAATCCCTCACTCCAGGTGAGTGCCTGCATCATGTGGAACTCGCCCATCGGAGTTCCCCGGCTGTTGATGCGGTGGAAGATGCGGGTGGCCTGTTCCAGGTCCTCGGTCACGATGGCGAGGACCGGAATCTTGTAGTCGCGGAATGCGCTGACCAGCTCGTCGGACGCGGTGATGAGCCGTTCGGCTCCCGGGTGTTTCGCCAGCTCCCGCTGGAAGCGCAACAGACCGATGCCATCGAGCGTCAGCCAGAGGGGCTGCCAGGTGGGAGGCGGCTCTTCGTCTCCTTCCTGGAGCCGGAAGTCCCGCGCCTCCAGGTCATAATAGAGGTTCCAGCTCCACTCCTGCCCGATGGAGCGCTCGATCGGCCCGGCAGGGAGATCCCCCGAGTTTCTGGGATGGATGGACCCCAGCAGCGTGGTGAGCCGCTGGACACCATCCAGGAGATAGCTGCGCAGGATGCCCTCCATCGCCGGGCGCTCGGGAAGCCGGTGGGGCCCGATCCCCTGGAAGCACTGGAGGCTCCGGGTCGCCGTGCGCCAGATGAGCACGCTGCCGATCGGGATCCCGTCCCGCACGCTCTCGAGCAGATCAATCCGTTGATTGTTCAGCCAGACGAAGTCTCGTTGGAAGAGAGGAAGGCGGAGGTTGCCCTCCATGATTTCCTGGAGCAGTCGCGCCAGGGAGTAGATCTGCGGCTCGCTCAAGTAGGCGGGTGTCGCCATGGTCGGCTCCTCTCTGGTCAGGCGGCGCGCAGCAGTGTCTCGAAGAGCCGCATCAGTTCGTCGGTCTGACCGTCCTGGGCGAGCCACGCGTCGGGGATGCGCTCCTGGAAGGACTCCGCCACGGCGGGGCTGAATCCCTCCTCCAGGTGGGCGGCCTGGTCGGGCTTCGTTCTGACGAGGTCGTCGAAGATGTCCGCGAGCCCAGCGCCCTCCCGATCCCCACGCAGGCCCCTCTTCATATTGTAATGGTGGCGCTGCTCATCGCTCAGCAGGCGGAAGGCCTGGAGCCTGGGCCGCCACCTGCCATCGAACTCGCGTGGGTGCTTCTGCTTCAGCCAGCGCTCGATCGCGGGCTCGGGAATGTAGTTGTCGATGGCGCGGCGCTCGAGTTGATGGTGGGCCAGCGTTTTGCGCTTGCAGAATCGCGCCACCTTCTTGGACTCGCTGTGCGGCTCCCCATGCTTGCGCGCGTCGCTGTCGAACATGACGAACAAGCGTAGGCGCCGCTCGCGCACCTCGCACTCCTGTTCGAGGGCATGGCCCAGGTTCTGGAGCCCTCCCCGGTGCTCGAGCTTCAGCAACTCCCTCTTCGACCAGTCCTCGAAGCGTGCGCGGTAGAAATGGGGGACGGTGGCGTGGAGGAAGGCCTCGTCGTGGACGCCCTCGATGAGCACGCGCAGCGGCTTGCGCAGGAGTGCAACCGCGCTCCGGAGGGGCAGCCGGGGAACCGTGCCTTCCCACTCCGCCTCTTCGACATCCGCTACCCGGACGACGCTCGCGGGCGGGTCACGCAACTGCCGCTCGGTGCTCGCATCGAGAATGAGCTCGATCTCATCCCGCTGCGCGGGTGTCAGCATGTCCGTCCAGAGCTTCAGCTCTGGCGCATCCAGGGGCTCCACCTCGAGGGTGTGACAGTCCTGGTCCAGGCAGAGGTTGAACAGCTCCAGCAGGGCCAGCGGGTATCTGGCCTGCTGTGCGGACACGAGGAGCGGAGCCTCGATGATGATCCTCACCGACCCTCCTTGGCGCGACGCTCCTTGAGGATCCTGCGAGCCAGCTCGGTGTCCTCGGCGAAGACCCCGGGGGGCCAGCGGCTGGGCTGGCCCTTGTCATTGAAGGTGATGAGGTCGACCGTGCTGCTCCCGTCGTCGAGCTGCTGGACCCAGTACACCCCTACCCTCTCTGGATCGAGCCGTCCCTGGACGATGGCGAGCTGGATGCCCTGCAGGAAGTTCTCCGAGTGCGTCTCGATGAGGGCGCGAGGGGGTTTGGGCTGCATGGCGAGCTCGCAGAAGTAGTTCGCCAGGGAGGCATGAAGTGCGGGGTGCAGGTGCAGCTCCGGTTGCTCGAGGGCGATGAGCGAGCCGTGTGCTCCCTCCTGGCGGGCCTGTGCACCGAGCACCAGCACGGGCAGTACCTGGGCCATGCCCTCGCCGGTGTCGATGACGTTGACCCGGATGCCGGGGCTGGCCAGCGGACCCAGGGTGAGTGCGTAGTAACGAGGTGCCACCTCGGTCACATCCAGACGCTGCCGGGTGTGTTTCTCGAACCACCCGGAGACGGTCGTGAGCAGAGTGCCCCCCCGAAGCTTGTCCTGGACGAGAACCTCCAGCGCCCCCGTACCATCCTCGAGGAGCTTGGGCGGCGCGCTTCCGCGAAACTCCTTGCTCCGGTGGGGCACCCGACGGATGGCTCCGAGCCAGTGTACATTGTCGCGAAGGCGCTCCAGTTGGTGGCCTAAATTCATGAGGGCGTGCCAGATATCAACGCGTCCCCGAATGGAAATCCCTGGCTGGATGCCACGGAACTCCAAGGGATAGGGCTCAACGTTCTCTTCCTTCCCATTGGTGGACGGAAGGAGGTCGTATATTGCCTGACCGATGGTCTGGAACTCCTGCTTGGGATGCCACGTTCCCTGTATGGCGAAAGGAGAGCCCAACTCATCCAATCCTTCCAACCCTTCGATGCTGAATTCGCTGACAGCAGGGGGAAGGACTTCCGCCTGTGGGCCGGGCAGTTCAAGGATGGAGAGCTGATAGTGGCGTAACAGGTCATCCCCATCTGCATCGTCCCACCTCAGCCCGAAATCGATTTGCCGTCGTGGGCTGAGCTGGCAGCACAAGTCGCGGAACGAAGCACCCCGGACGGCGGCGCTGTCGAGGTTGAGTGGAGCTCCTCGAGGCGCGCCGACCGAATCCGCCAGCAGAGGCAACACCCGCAGGAGCGCGCTCTTGCCCGAGTTGTTGTACCCGAACAGCAGCGTGAGGGGCCTCAGCTCGATGGTGGTGGGGCGGAGGAACGAGCGGTAGTTGGCGACGGTGAACGAGGAGAGGGCCATGAGGCGTGCACGGCTGGCGGGCATCTCCGCTCAGCTCGGTTCCTTACCTGCACGTGTATAACCGCCGGGACACAGGTCTGGTGCGCTAGCACGCGAGGTCGCACGCTTTCAACGCTGCTCCTCGATGGGTATCGGGTGCGCGGCAACAGCGGCTCCTCGGCGAGCAGAGGATGGGTCCGCAGGGTGGATGCCGGAGGTGGAAGCCTGAGTGTGGAGGGCTCGGTTCCTCCAGGCCGCTCGGACGAGGACCGGGGGAACACCCTCACCCCCGCCCTCTCCCAGCGGGAGAGGGAGTCATGGCTTGCCTTCGCGAGGGCTCCGCGTGAGAAGTGAGGCTCCACCTCCTCCCCTCCCCTCTGCTGCCGACATGAAGCCTCGGTATGACGTCATCGTGGTGGGCCTGGGCCACGCGGGCTGCGAGGCCGCCCTGGCCTGCGCGCGCATGGGCCTGGACACCCTCGGCCTCACCCTCAAGCGCGAGCGCGCCGCCGTCATGAGCTGCAACCCCGCCGTCGGTGGCACCGCCAAGGGCCACCTGGTGCGCGAGCTGGACGCGCTCGGCGGCGAGATGGGCCGCGTGGCGGACCTCGCGGGCACGCACTTCAAGACGCTGAACGCCTCGAAGGGACCGGCCGTGCAGGCCACCCGCGTGCTGTGCGATCGCGAGGCCTACGCACGCACCATGCAGTCCGTGCTGTGGGCCCAGCCGAACCTCACCGTGCACGAGGCCGAAGTGTCTTCCGTGGTGGCCGAGGGCGGACGCGTGGCGGGCGTGGTGCTCGGCGATGGCACGCACGTGGCCGCGAGCGCCGTGCTGCTCACCACCGGCACCTTCCTCCAGGCCCTCATGCACGTGGGCGAGAAGAAGGAGGTGGGCGGGCGGCTCGGCGACGAGGCGGCGAAGGGCCTGTCCGACTCGCTGCGCTCGCTGGGCTTCTCGCTGGGGCGCTTCAAGACGGGCACGCCCGCGCGCCTGCTGCGCGACAGCATCGACTGGGACTCCATCGAACCGCAGCCCGGTGACTTCCCGCCGCGCCCGCTGTCCCTGCGCACCCGGTGGGGACTCGGGGACGGCCCGTTCCCCCACCAGCCCGCGGTGACGTGCGCGCTCACGTACACCACGGCGGAGACGCACCGGATTCTGCGCGACAACCTCCACCGCTCGCCGCTGTTCCAGGGAGAAATCGTGGGCCGGGGTCCGCGCTACTGCCCGTCGCTGGAGGACAAGGTGGTGCGCTTCTCGGCGCGCGAGCGGCACCTGGTGTTCCTCGAGCCCGAGGGCCCGGACTCGCCGCTGGTGTACCCGGCGGGCCTCTCCACGAGCATGCCGGCGGAGGTGCAGCTCGAGTTCCTGCGCACGCTGCCGGGCCTCCAGAAGGTGGAGGTGGCGCGCTTCGGCTACGCGGTGGAGTACGACTACGCGCCGCCCACGCAGCTGAAGGAGACGCTGGAGACGAAGCAGGTGGAGGGCCTGTACTTCGCCGGGCAGCTCAACGGGACGAGCGGCTACGAGGAGGCGGCGTTCCAGGGCCTGTTCGCGGGAATCCAGGCGGGGCTGAAGGTGAAGGGCGAGCCGGAGCTGGTGCTCGGGCGGGACGAGGCGCACGGGGCGGTGCTGGTGGACGAGCTGGTGACGAAGGGGGTGGACGAGCCCTTCCGCATGTTCACGAGCCGCTCGGAGCACCGGCTGAAGCTGCGCGAGGGGAACGCGGAGCTGCGGCTGGCGAGGCACGGGGCGCGGGTGGGGCTGGTGCCGCGCGAGGTGCTGGAGCGGGTGGAGGAGAAGCGGCGGGCGGTGGCGGAGGAGGTGGCGAGGCTGAAGCGGACGGGGCTGGCGGCGCGGTTGAAGCGGCCGGAGGTGACGTACGCGGCGCTGGCGGCGGAGAAGGCGGAGGGGTGGCCGCGCTTGAGCGACGAGGTGGTGGAGGAGGTGGAGGTGGAGGTGAAGTACGAGGGCTACATCGTGATGGCGGAGCGTGCGGCGGCGAGGGAGGCGGAGGCGTGGGACGGGTGGAGGATTCCGGGGGACTTCGCGTACGCGGGGGTGAGGGGCCTGTCGGCGGAGGCGGTGGAGAAGCTGGAGAAGGTGAGGCCGGCGACGGTGGGGCAGGCGAGGCGGATACCGGGGCTGACGCCGGCGGCGTTCTCGCTGGTGCTGGTGGCGCTCAAGCGGGGCGGGGTGGGGAGCGATTCAGGGCCGGGCGGAAGCGGGTTCTGATCGCACAGGGGGGTGTGGACAAGGTGTGGAGAAGTTTGGAGCACCCAAAGGTGCGAGACATTTCAAGGACTTGGGACCCGAGTCAGGAGGGGTGGCTGTGGATAACGCGCGCTTCGGCGATCTGATGGAGAAGGGGTGCAGGGCGTTGGGGGTGACGGTGGGGGAGGACGTGCCGGCGCGGCTGAACCGGCTGATGGGCGAGCTGTTGAAGTGGAACGCGAAGGTGAACCTGACGGCCATCACCGCGGAGGAGGAGGTGGTGGAGAAGCACTTCCTGGACTCGCTGGCGGTGCTGCCGGAGGTGGAGGGAGCGGGGAGCGTGCTGGACGTGGGAGCGGGGGCGGGGTTCCCGGGGTTGCCGCTGAAGATGGCGAGGCCGTCGTTGTCGGTGACGGTGGTGGACGCGGTGGGGAAGAAGGTGGGGTACGTGAAGGCGGTGGTGGCGGTGGCGGGGTTGGGGCTGACGGGGACGAAGGCGGTGCACACGCGAGCGGAGGGCAAGCCGGAGGCGGAGGGATTGCCGCGAGCGGACCGGGTGATCGCGAGGGCCTTCATGGACCTGCCGGACTGGTTGGACCTGGCCCCGGCGTACCTGGCGGAGGGAGGGCACGTGGTGGCGATGCTGGGCAAGCCGCTGAGCGAGGACGAGCTGAAGGCGCAGGCGGAGAAGCGGGGCCTGAAGCTGGTGTCGGCGAGGTCGTACCGGCTGCCGTTCTCGGGAGCGGAGCGTCAGGTGGCGGCGTTCGCGAAGTAGAGCAGGAGCGGAGGAGGACGCAGGAGTCCCCCCGCGCATCACTCACGAGCATCACTCGCGAGCATCCACTCCGAGGGCATCCACTCCGAGGGCATTTCCCCTCTCCCCTCGGGAGAGGAGCCCCCCGTCGTTCAAAGGGGGGGCAAGCCCCCCGGGGTGAGGGTATCGAGGCCCCGGGTTCCCCCCGAGCGGGCCGCTCCCGTGTCCTCCAGCGCACGAATGAGAAACCCGGAGTCCCGTTTTCCCCGGGGGAAGCGGAGTCCGTGTCCGTCCCTTGCCCTAGACTTTCGGATGCACCGAGACGGCGGCGGCCGGTGACGTGAAGCCGCGGGACGACGGCCGAGCCGGGATCGGGTGCGTTCACAGGGGGGAACGCGACATGAGGCCAGCAGGGGCCCACACGGTGGGCAGTCCCGAGGGGGACGGCGAGGTCATGAACCGGCGCCTGGTGCTCTGGGCTGTCGGCACGGTGGTGCTCACGCACGCGCTGCTGGTGGCGCATGCGTGGGGCAGGTGGACGGTGGTGGGGGCGCTGTGCGGGCTCTTCGCCGTGCGGGCGGTGCTCAACACGCGCTTCCTCTCCCAGGTGAAACGGATGGGCCGGCTGCGGAGGGAGGAGCAGTGGGCGCTGTTGCTCGGCAACCTGACGCTGAGCGCGGTGGGGTCGCAGCTGCTGCACTGGAGCCTGATGGGGTGGATCAACATGCTGGTGCAGGCGGTGTTCCTGAACGGAGGGGCGCCGTCGAGGCAGGGGGTGACGGTGAGGCGGGTGGGGTTGGGGCTGCACCTGGCGGCGTCGGCGGGGCTGGGGCTGCGCGAGGGGGTGGAGGCGGGGACGGTGGGGGTGTTCTGCCTGGCGGCGTGCGCGTTCTACGGACTGGGCGAGACGCGCTGTCAGCTCCTGCTGGATGCGCTGGAGGCGTCGAGGGAGAGCCACCGGCGGTGGGAGCGGATGCAGGGGCAGCTGGTGGCGCACGAGAAGCTGTCGAGCCTGGGGATGCTGGCGGCGGGGGTGGCGCATGAAATCAACAACCCGATGGCGTTCGTGACGAGCAACGTGCGGCTGCTGAGCCGGGACCTGGCGGCGCAGGGGGAGCTGCCGGAGGAGCTGCGCGAGTACGTGGAGGACGTGCTGCCGGCGACGCTGGACGGAATCCGGCGGGTGAACGCGATTGTCGCGGACCTGAGACGCTTCGCGCGGAACGACCCGGAGGAGCCGGTGGAGTTCGACCTGAACGCGGAGGTGTCGTCGGCGCTGAGGCTGTCGCAGGGGGAGAGGAGGGGCCGGTGCCGGATGGAGCTGGAGCTGGGAGCGCTGCGGCCCATCGTGGGTCAGCCGAGGCAGATGGGGCAGGTGGTGTTGAACCTGATCATGAACGCGGTGCAGGCGCTGCCGGAGCAGGGGGGGGTGGTGAAGGTGAGCACGCGGGAGGAGCCGGGCGAGGCGGTGGTGGAGGTGAGGGACAACGGGGTGGGGATGAAGCAGGAGGTGGTGGGGCGGCTGTTCCAACCGTTCTTCACGACGAAGCCGGTGGGGGAGGGGACGGGGCTGGGGCTGGCGGTGGCGTACGGCATCGTCACGGGGCACGGGGGCCGCATCGAGGTGGAGTCGGAGGAGGGGAGGGGCACGTGCTTCACGGTGCGGTTGCCCCTGCGAGAAGACGTTCCCCCAAGCCTCCACCCCTCTCCCGCCGGGAGAGGGACGGGGTGAGGGTCTCTCGGTCCCCGGGTCGAACCCGTGCGAGGGGCGTGCGGGAAGCACGGCGGGGAGATCCAGCGAGGGCCCATGGAGGCAACCCGCCAGGGTCGGACCGGTGAGAGACTCACCGGCACACCCGTGGAAAGGATGCTTCATGAATCGCGCTGGCCGTTCACTTCGCTCCCGAGGGCTGTTCCTGCTGACGTGCGCCCCGCTGTGGGGAGGGTGCGCGTCGTTGGGGACGCTGGAGACGGCGGACACGGTGCCGAAGGGCCAGTCGCGGCTGACCGCGCAGGCCTGGGTGCAGGGAGTGGATGACGGGAGGAAGCCGGGGGTGCTGCCGCAGGTGGCGGTGGCGGGGAGGGCGGGGGTGACGGAGGGGCTCGACGTGGGAGGCAGGTTGTCGCTGCAGGGGGCGGAGGGCTCGCTGAAGCTGCAGCTGGCGGGGAGGGAGGAGGGGTCGCCGTTCGTGATGTCGGTGGCGCCCACGGCGGGGGTGGTGCTGTTCTCGCACGCGTGGGAGCCGGGGGACTGGTCGTCGGATACGCAGCTGTTCGTGGCGGTGCCGCTGCTGTTCGCGCTGAGGAACCCGGATGGCTCGCAGCTGGTGCTCGGGCTGCGCCCGACGTGGATGCGGTTCGACGCGCTGTTCGACCCGGAGAGCCGGGAGATGGCGGCGATGGGGGCGTCGCTGGGCTATGCGTTCCGGGTGAACCCGGGCCTGCGGGTGATGCCGGAGGCGGCGATGCTGTTGCCGGTGGCGGACAGACAACAGGGGCAGTGGGCGCGGGTGAGCGAGCGTCCGCAGCTGCAGTTCGGCATCGCGTTCCTGATGGATCCGGTGCGCTGAGGGGAGCGCGGGAGCGGGGAGCGGGCCCGGGTGCCGGGTCCCCCCGCTCCGAGCAGTGCCGCCGGTGCACCTCGCGCTCGACCGGGTGACTGCCCCAGGTCGCGCGGGTGCGGGCGTCCGCGGAGCTCGTTGCTCGGGCTCGTGGCCAGGGCGCGGAGCCTGGTGGCGTGCCGCGCGGCATCCGCCCTGGGCGCGGACCCGAGCCGCTCCAGAGAACCGGATGCACCGGGCTGTTCCACGTGGAACAGCCGGACGGGAGGGGCTGGGAACGGCCGGGCTCCACCGAACTGGCCTCTGGGGACACGCCGCCTGGGGAAGCACGTTCCACGTGGAACAGGGACGGCGGGAGACGTGGCGCCCTGGACTGGGAGGACAAGAAGGGGAGCCGCGTGGGAGGAGCCCTGGCCGAGGCGGCGTGTTCCACGTGAAACGGTGCCACGGGCGGTACCCGGTGCCTCACCTCGGCGCGGCCGGGGGTCCTCTGGACGGGGCGTCACGCGAGGGAGTGCCGGACCGAGGCATTCCGGGCAGGGGATGTTCCACGTGGAACGTGCCCGGGGTTGGCGGCATCGGCCCGGCCTGGCGCTCCTCATGCTCGAGGGAGGCGAGAAGGAGTTGGGACGGAGCACCCGGTGTGGAGCTCCAGGCGGAGGGTTCCACGTGGAACAACCGCCCCGTGGAGGGGGAGGGCGGGGAGGTTCTCGTGGAGTGCCCGCGAAGTCCTTGGACCGGAGCCGAGGTTCCGTGGACATCCCCTCTCCCCCTGGGAGAGGGCCAGGGGGAGGGTCTTCCCCCCTGGACCGGAGGACCCCCAGGAGATCTCCAGCCGGAAGGAGGCCAGAAGCCAGTGGTGTCCCGCGAGGCGGGGCAGGGTGAAGAACCCGGGGTGACGACCCTCACCCCCCGCCCTCTCCCAGAGGGGAGAGGGGGCATGCGTAACTCGAGCCTTTCAGTCCGGGGCACGTTCCACGTGGAACGCACCACCCGGGGAAGAGAATGGGGGACTGGCCAGGACTTGGTCCGGGGAGAGGTGTCCACGCCGGGGACGTTCCACGTGGAACAGACGGGGCCGGGGACAGCCCTGGGCGGCGGAGCCCACTGCTTTGCCCTGGCCCCAAGGGGACCGGGAGAGGCCTTTCAGACCGGGGAGATGTTCCACGTGAAACGCACCACCCGGGGCAGGACTGGGGAGCACCGGACCCGGCTGGCGGCTGGAGCGCCTTCGCGAGGACGTTCCACGTGGAACAGCGGACCCCCTCCAGGAGGGACGGGTGGGGTGCTCCGGCTGGGAGCCTGGAGGTGGAAGGGAGGCGTTCAGGGCGGGAACGTTCCACGTGGAACAGGTGGGGCCGGGGCTGCCCTGGGGAGGCTCAACCGCCCGGCTCGGGTCTGAAGGAGACCGGGCGGGGCCTTTCTGGCCGGGGGATGTTCCACGTGGAACGCACCGCCCGGGGCTCGATGGGGGAGCACCAGACCTGGCCTGCCCGGCACGGGTGCGCCTCACGAGGACGTTCCACGTGGAACAGGGATACGCCCCAGGAGAGAAGCGCGGGGTGCTCTGGCCAGGCGCCTGGAGGTGGAAGGCAGGCTTTCGGGCCGGGGACGTTCCACGTGGAACAGGTGGGACCGGGGGCAGTCCTGGGCACCGGAGTCCGTTGCGCTGCTCTGGCCTGAGGGGGGACCGGGAGAGGCCTTTCTGGATGAGGCGTGTTCCACGTGGAACGGCGAGCTCGAGTGGGGCGGACTGGGGCAGGGCGCGGAACCTCGAGCCCAGATAGGAGCCCTTCTGGCGGAGGCGCGTTCCGATTCCTGGCGGAAAGGGGATCGTGGGGAGTTCTACGTGGAACGGTGGACCCGGCTCGGGCGGCAGTGCAGGGCGGAACCGGAGCCTGGAGTCCAGAGGGGGTGCTTTCTGGGCGGGGCGTTTTCCCCGGGGAGCCGCGACCTCCCGCGCGACCTCCCGCTGAGCCGGGTGGGGCGGCTCGGTGCGAGGCTTTCGGATTCAGGCGTGTTCCACGTGGAACGCGTCGGCTCTGCCCCGTACCCGTTCTTCTCGTGCTTCGGCTCCCATGGCTCCGGGCGGGAGGTGGGGCGGCCGCGAGCGCTCGCGGGCACGGCTTTCCGGCAGGCCCCTGTTCCACGTGGAACGGCGCGGGGCTCGGGTTCACGGTCCGGTCCATGACCCTCACCCCAGCCCTCTCCCAGGGGGAGAGGGGGCTTCCCGCGGATACAACCCGAGGCCCGGGCACCCTCACCCCGGGGGGCTTGCCCCCCCTTTGAACGACGGGGGGCTCCTCTCCCGGGGGGAGAGGGGTAGTTGGGTGTGGTTGGGGGGTGGTTGGGCTCGCGATGGGACCGGGCTCGACGCCGGGCGGATGTCAGGCAGGCGAGCTAGAAGTCTGATCCGGTCGCGGACTGGATCAGCCGACGATTTGATGGATCAATACGGGAGTCGGTACATGCCTCCCCCGCAGAGCCCCCGGGCACTCCCGGGGCGTCGCAAGGATGGGCCACGTGGGTCGAATCATCTGCATCTCCAACCAGAAGGGCGGCGTCGGCAAGACGACCACCGCCATCAACCTCGCCGCCAGCCTCGCCGCCGCTGAGCGCAAGGTGCTCCTCGTCGACATGGACCCTCAGGGCAATGCCGGCAGCGGGCTCGGCCTCAAGCGCGAGACTCTCCAGGGCACCGTCTATGACGCCCTCCTCGGAGGCCGTCCCATGGGCGAGCTCCTCCACCCCACCGAGCTGCGCTTCCTCCAGGTGGTCCCCGCCACCCCGGACCTCACCGGCGCCGAGGTCGAGCTCGTCAACCAGGAGCGTCGCGAGTACCGCCTCCGCGATGCCCTCCGGCCCCTGGCCGAGCAGTACGACTACATCCTCATCGACTGCCCGCCCTCGCTCGGCCTCCTCACCCTCAACTCGCTGATCGCCGCGGACTCCGTCCTCATCCCCCTCCAGTGCGAGTACTACGCGCTCGAGGGCCTCTCCCAGCTCAACCACACCATCGACCTGGTGCGGCAGGCCTTCAACCCCGCGCTGAAGATGGAGGGCATCCTCCTCACCATGTTCGACTCGCGCGCGAACATCGCCAACCAGGTCGTCGCCGACGTGCGCGACTACTTCAAGGAGCAGGTCTTCACCTCGGTCGTCCCGCGCAACGTGCGCCTGTCCGAGTGCCCCTCCTTCGGCAAGCCCATCCTGCTCTACGACATCAAGTCCAAGGGCTGTGAGAGCTACCTGGCGCTCGGCCGTGAAATCATGCAGCGCGAGCCCAACCCGCCCCCCGCTCGCAAGGTCGCGTAGCCCCCGGGCCGCCTCCCGCCCGCCTCCTGATAGAGGTGGCTCCCGAGGCGGCCCTCCCTCACCGATGAACCGGGCTGGAGCGGTCTCCCCGCCCCGCTCGCCCCCGCCGGGCTCCCGCGTCCCCCCGGCCGAGGTGCTGCCGTCCAGGGACGTGGCCACCCGAGCCCCCTCGGGCCGGTAGTGCCGGGCCTCCCGGCGGAGAATCCGCAGTGCTGAACGGTGACAAGCAGAAGCGGGCGTTGGGCCGTGGCCTCTCCGCCCTCATCCCCCAGGCCGCTCCTCCTCCCGCCGCGGCCGCCGCGGCGGTGGTGGTTCCTCCCGAGCCTCCCGCTCCCCCCAAGGGCAGCGTCCTCAAGCTCCCCATCGAGGCCATCCACCGCGACACCCTCCAGCCCCGCCGCCACTTCGACGAGGAGAAGCTGCGCGAGCTCACCGAGTCCATCAAGGCCCAGGGCGTCCTCATGCCCGTGCTCGTGCGCAAGGACGGCGACGGCTACAAGATCATCGCCGGCGAGCGCCGCTGGCGGGCCTCGCAGCTCGCGGGCCTCCATGAGATTCCCGCCATCGTGCGCGAGGTGACGGAGGTCGAGGCCTTCGAGCTCGCCCTGGTGGAGAACCTCCAGCGCGCGGACCTCAACCCCATGGAAGAGGCCGAGGGCTATCACCGGCTCGTCGAGGAGTTCGGCCTCACGCAGGACCAGGTGGCGCAGCGCGTGGGCAAGGAGCGCTCCACGGTGGCCAACGCCCTGCGGCTGCTCGGCCTGCCCCCCGAGGTGAAGAACATGGTGGCCGAGGGCAACCTGAGCGCCGGCCATGCCCGCGCCCTGCTCGGCGTGCCCCGCATCCCCGAGATGAACGAGCTGGCCCAGCAGGTCGCCGCCCGCAAGCTGAGCGTGCGCGACACCGAGAAGCTCGTTCAGCAGGCCAAGGGCGGCAAGGCGAAGGACTCGGGCAAGCCGGCCAAGGTGAGCCCGCAGGTGAAGGCGCTCACCGAAGAGCTCCAGCGCATTCTCGGGACGAAAGTGCGCTTGGTGGAGAAGAGCGGTGGAAAAGGCACCATCGAGGTCGATTACTTCTCGTACGATGACCTCGATCGCATCCTGAAGGTACTCAGGAAGGAGTAGCTCGTGGCGCTCCTCGGTAAAAAAGAAGAGAAGACCAACGTACCGCTTCTAGGCGGCAGACGGGAGGATGAATCGGTGGCAACGCGTCCGGGTGAGGTTCACACGCTGCTCGGCAAGGGCAGCGAGTTCGAGGGGAAGCTCACCTTCGAGGGACAGGTTCGTATCGACGGGAAGTTCAACGGGCAGATTGTCACCAAGGACGTGCTCGTCATTGGCGACGGGGCCCGCGTGACGGCGGAAATCAACGCCGGCACCGTCATCATCAATGGCACCGTGGAGGGCAACGTGCGCGCCGCGCAGCTGATTGAGCTGCACGCTCCCGCGCGCGTGAAGGGCAGCCTGGAGAGCCCGGCGCTCACCATGGACCGGGGCGTCATCTTCGAGGGCACCACGAAGATGGAGAACCTGGGCAAGGGGGGAGGCTCGCCGCCGCCTCCGGGTGGAGACAAGAAGTAGTGCGCCGCGCCGAGCGCCAGTCCGTGCGCGCCACCCTGGTGGCGCTGTGCTGGCTGGCGGCCGGCTGCGGTGGGTGTCAGAAGGACGAGGCGCCCGTGACTCCGGAGCCCGCCGCCCCGGAGCAGCGGCCCGTCCCCCAGCGCCGCGTGGGCGTGAAGGTGCCCATGCCGCCGGGGTGGGTGGCCCAGGTGGCGCAGGATGGGAGCTTCCAGTTCGGCCCGCCCGGGCGCCCGGTGTTGCGCGTGGACCTGCGCCCCGGCCAGGGCGCCACGCTCCCCGCTCCCGAGGTGCTCCTCCAGACGGTGCGGCGGTCCTTCGAGGGCTTCGAGCACACGCTCGAGCAGCAGTCGGGGGGGGAGGACTTCTCGCTGGTGCGGGTGAAGCTCACGCCGAAGCTGGAGGACGGGGGCTCGGGCGCGAGCTACCCGGCGCTCTTCGGGGCGCGGCGCGTGGAGAAGGACTTGTTCCTGTGCGCCACCTTCCCCGGTGTCAGCGAGGACGAGGTGCTCCAGGCCTCCGACGCCTGCCGGGGCATCGAGTTCCAGCAGCCGCGCTGAGCTCGCGGAGGCATCGCCCTCGGAAAGACATCGGACGCGGACCCGGAGCCCCATGTGCTCCGGGTGCGCGCCCGACGCTTCCCCCCTTCGCACCAGGGACCGGCCCTTCCCCCCGGACGGCCGGCGCTCTGGTGGGTGCCTTCGTTTCCGTGGCTCCCGCGAAGGGTGGACGGCTGAGTGTCTCGCGGCGGTCCACCGCGTGGGGCCACCGTCGACGGGGGTGTGTGCCCGCGGACGCTCGCCGCGGGGTTGCCGGGGCGGGAGTGTTGGATTTCAGCGCCAGCCCACGGCGGCGAGGGCCAGCGCGCCCACCGCGAGGGTGCCGCCGAACACGAGCAGCAGCCAGCGGCCGAAGCTCCACCCGCCCACCACCGCCGCCATGACGCCCTTGGTGAGGGTGTTGGCGGTGGTGCCGAGGAAGATGGTGGTGACGGCCACCTCCTCGGGGAGCGAGGCGGTGCGCGCCAGGTTCGCCATGGACAGGGTGATGGCGTCCACGTCGGTGAGCCCGGCGAGCAGGCCGGCCAGGTACGCGCCGCCGTGGCCGAGGAACCGGGTGGCCGCGCGCGCGCCCAGCAGCACCAGCGCGAAGAGCACGGTGAACTTGAGGGCCGAGCCCAGCGCGAAGGGGTTGGAGAACTCCACCTGGACCTCGGAGCCCTCGGGGGTGGGCGCCTCGCGCGCCCGGCGGTAGAGCAGCATGCTGGCCAGCAGCAGGGTGGCGGCCATGGCGCCCATGGGCACCGCGACGAGCCGCAGCATGTGCGGATTCACCACGGCCACCTCCACCATCACCCGGACGAACATGAGCGAGGAGGCCAGCATCACCGCCAGCGCGCACCCCTGGCGCAGCTCGCGCGGGGCCCCCCTGGCGCGGCCCGCGAAGGAGAGCGTCACCGCGGTGGAGGACACCAGCCCGCCGATGAGGCCCGTCACCACCAGCCCCCGGCGCGAGCCCAGCGCCTGGATGGCCACGTAGCCGGCGAAGCCGATGCCGGCGATGAGCAGCGTCATCCAGCCGAGCTGCCTCGGGTTGAGCACGTCCAGGGGGCCATGGGTGGCGTCCGGCAGCAGCGGCACCACCACCACCGCGACGAAGAGCAACTGCACCCCGGCCGACACGTCCCGCCGCTGCAGCCTGCCGAGGAAGGCGTGCAGCTCCGGCTTCATGGACAGCAGCGTGGTGGCCACCACCGTGAGGCCCGCCACCACCAGCACCTTCACCCGCATGGGCTCGAGCACGCCCTGCGTCAGCGCGAGCGCGCCCAGCAGGTAGCTGAGCAGCAGCGACACCTCCGAGGTGAGTCCGTGCGAGCGGCCCTGGCGCACGTCCCCCGCGTAGGACACCACCAGCAGGGCCCCCAGCGCCGCGAGCGACAGCAACATCAGCCAGGGGCCGAACTGGCGCGCCACCAGCACCGAGGCCGCTCCCGCCAGCGACACCAGCGGGTAGGTGCGCGAGCCGCCGAGGAAGGACTCCCGGCCCTCGCGGGGGTCCGGCGCCGAGTACTCGCGCTCCTGGCCGATGAGGAAGCCCGCGGCCAGGGCGAGTCCGAGGGAGAGGAAGGGCTCGTAGCTGTCCATGCGCCTCCTCTACCAGAGAGGGAGCGGTCGGCATGCTCGGGTTGCGCATGCTGACGAAGGACTCGCCTTCTTCAGATGAGGGGCCGCGGCGAGGGCGAGAGCGTGGCGTCATCCACGAGAGGCTCGCTCGTCACCGCGGGCACCTGGGTCCCCTCGCCGAAACCCTCGGCGCCGGAGGCCAGCGGCTGGGCTCCCGAGAACAGGCCACGCGCCCGGTCGAGCATCCAGCGCACGCCGAGGACGGCATCGCGGAGGAGCGCCTTCGGGGCCTCGCGGGACAACAGGGGAGGGCCCTTGAGCGTCCCCACCGAGCCCTCCACGGGCATGGGGTTGATGCCCACGCCGAGCTCGTAGACCATCTTGCCGCCGAGGGTGGCGGTGTAGACGGCGGCCACGTTGGCGGCGATGCCGATGGCGCACTGCACGGGAGACGGAGCGCGCCCGAGCCGCCACAGCGTCACGCCCACGGCGCCCAGGGTGATGACGGCATTGCCGAGCCCGTGGAGGAACACCATGTCGCGAGCGCGAGGCTCCTCGAGCTTCACCTCCTGCGAGGCGGCCAGTCCGGCCAGTCCCGAGAAGAGGGCGCTCAGGGTACCGGCGACCCACAACCGCCGGCCCACCCTGGCCCAGGCGCGGTCCCCGGTGGTGACGGCGATGACGTCGGCCACCGTGGCGGTGGGGAGCAGGGCGAGCGGGGTGTGGATGACTGCGGGGTGCAGCTCGTGAAGCAGCATCTTCATGGAAGGGTCTCCTGGGCGCGCCGCGGGTTCAGTTGTGCGGTGGGAAGGCCGCGGGCTCGCCGGTGGCGCCGTTGCCATCGGGCTGTGGCCCGGACTTCTTCTCCTCGGGGGTGGAGCGGTCCTCGCCCTCGTGGCGGATCCGCTCGTCCTGGCCCGAGCCCTGCCGCGGCACCGTCTTCTCGTCCGGGTTCTTCCTGTCCATGTTCCCACCTCGCCCGTGAAAGGAGTTTCCGGGAAGCTGGGCACGCCGGAGTGGGCCGTCACGAGCCGGAGCGAAGGCAGGGCCGCCTGCCTGCAGGGCATGCGCACCGGCCACGGGGGGCTGTCGTGCAGCACACGGCGCGCGCGGGAGTGGCTCGTCCCGGCGGACGGCTTCCGGTTGACTGGGAGGGATGAACGACGAGCAACCGCGGCTGACGGCGCACGAAATCTACGAGCACGTCGTGAAGGCCGGGCGCGAGGAGCTCACGCGTCCGGTGGGGCAGCTGGTGTGGTCGGGGGTGGCGGGCGGGCTGCTGATGGGGTTGAGCGGGCTGGGGGTGGCGCTGATGCGCTCCTTCCTGGGAGATGGCGAGGGCGCGCGGCTGGCGAGCTTCGCGCTCTACCCGGCGGGCTTCATCGCGGTCATCGTGGGCCGGGCGCAGCTCTTCACGGAGAACACGCTCTTCCCGGTGGTGGTGGTGCTGCGCGAGCCGGCGAGGCTGACGCGGTTGTTCCTGCTGTGGGCGGTGGTGCTGGGGTGCAACCTGGTGGGCGCGTTCCTCTTCACGCTGTGGGTGAGCCGCACGGGCGCGGTGAAGCACGGCGTCATCGAGAAGCTCGTGGCGCTGGGGAGGGAGGCGGCGGAGCGGGGGAGCGGGGAGCTGTTCTGGGGCGCGGTGATGGGAGGGTGGCTCATCGCGCTGGTGGCGTGGCTGGTGTCCGCGAGCCACAGCACGTTCGGACAGCTGTCGCTCATCGGGTTCTTCACGTTCATCGTGGGCGCGGGCCACTTCGCGCACTCGATCGCCGGCAGCTCCGAGGTGCTGGCCGCGGTGCTCGACGGGGGCCTGCCGGTGAGCCACTTCCTGCGCTGGCTGGCGATGGCGGTGCTCGGCAACGCGGTGGGCGGCGTGGGACTGGTGAGCCTGCTCAACTACGGGCAGGTGGAGACGAGCTCCGAGCCGTCCCCCCTCCGTCGTGACGGCCCGCGGACCTTCGGAGCGCGCTCAGCGCTTGAGGGCCAGCGAGAGGGCGAAGTCGCCCGCCGCGTCCGTCCAGCGCTCGGCCAGGTGCAGCCCCGCGGCCGCCAGCTCCGCCTCCACCTGCTCCACGCGGAACTTGCAGCTCACCTCCGTGCGCAGCACCTCGCCCTCGGCGAAGTTCACGTGCCGCTCCAGCGCCGGCAGCCTCACCGCCTGCGCCCTCGTGGAGATGAGCCGCATCTCCACCCAGCCGTTCTCCTCGTCGAAGGGCGCCAGGTGCTCGAAGGCCTCGGGCTCGAAGTCCGCCCCCAGCTCCCGGTTGAGCACGTTCAGCACGTTGCGGTTGAAGGCCGCCGTCACCCCCGCGCTGTCGTTGTACGCCGCGAACAGCCGCTCGCGGCTCTTGAGCAGGTCCGTCCCCAACAGCAGCCCCTCGCCCGGCTCCATCCCCGACGCCAGCTGCCCGTAGAAGCGCGCCCGCTCGGCCGGCTTCAGGTTGCCAATCGTCCCGCCCAGGAAGGCCACCAGCCGCCGGCCTCCCCTCGGCAGCCGCTCCAGGTGCCGCTCGAAGTCCCCCACCACCGCGTGCACCCGCAGCCCCGGGTACTCGCCCGCCACCGTCCGCGCCGCCTGCCTCAGGAAGGCCTCGCTCACGTCGAAGGGCACGAAGCGCCTCAGCTGCCCCGTGCGC
Source organism: Archangium sp. (assembly GCF_057119385.1). Lineage (NCBI taxonomy): Bacteria > Pseudomonadati > Myxococcota > Myxococcia > Myxococcales > Archangiaceae > Archangium > Archangium sp. Next base: position 23,699 of record NZ_DBNGVP010000155.1, read on the forward strand.
CTCAGCGCGTCCAGCAGCAGCCGCGTCTTCTCGCTGCTCCCGCTGCCCAGCTCCATCAACGTGTCCGCCCCGCTCGCCCGGGCGATGTCCCCCGCGTGCGCCACGAGGATTTCCCGCTCGCGCCGCGTGGGGTAGTACTCCGGCAGCCGGGTGATGTCGTCGAAGAGCTGGCTGCCCCGCTCGTCATAGAGCCACTTGGGGGACAGCTCCTTCGGCGCGCCCTCCGTGCACAGCCCCGCCAGCACCTCCGCGCGCAACGCCCGCTGCGCGTCCCCCGGCCGCACGTGCACCTCCACCGTCACCTCGAGCTCGCGCTGCCGCCCCAGTCCCGTGCCTCCCATCCCTCCCCCCTGTCCCATGACTCACCTCGCGTCTCGCGCGCACCTGAAGCCGGCGAAGATCTGCCGGCGGATGGGGTAGTCCCAGTTGCGGAAGCTGTTGCGCACCGCCACCGGCGCGCTCGCCCACGCTCCACCCCTCAACACCCGGTACTCCGTCCCGAAGAACACCTCCGAGTACTCCCGGTAGGGAAATGATTTGAACCCAAAGTACCCATCGAAGGTGCTGGAGGTCCACTCCCAGACATCTCCGAGCAGGCCCCAGACGCCGTCCGCGCTCTGGCCCGCGGGGTGGCCGCCAATGGGCGAGGGGCCCCAGGTGTCTCCGCCGAGGTTGGCGTGGCCGGCGTCCGGCGCCGCGTCCCCCCAGGGGTACACGCGGGGCTCGCCGTCCGAGCCCGTCGCGGCCTTCTCCCACTCGGCCTCGGTGGGCAGCCGCTTGCCGGCCCAGCGCGCGTAGGCATCCGCCTCGTACCAGCACACGTGCTGCACGGGCTCGTCCCGGGGCAGGGGCTCCACCCACCCGTAGCGCCGCCGCAGCCAGCCACCGCCCTCCTGGGGGAGCCAGAAGAGCGGGTGGCGGATGCCCTGGGCGTGAATCCACTCGAAGCCCTTCGGGTCCCACCAGCGGCTGTCGGTGTAGCCGCCGGACTCGACGAAGACGGCGTAGTCCCCATGGGTGACGGGGTGCGAGTCCAGGAGGAAGTCCGGCACGTGCGCGGTGTGGGCGGGGCGCTCGTTGTCGTAGGCCCAGGGCGCGTCGCTGCCCAGGCGCACGGGGCCTCCGGGGATGAAGACCTCGTGTTGCGCGGCGCGAGCGGGACGCGGACGGGGGAGCGCGGCGGGCCGGTACACGTGGCTCGTCATGAGCTGCAGCGTGGCGGCGAGCGTCTCCAGGTGCTGCTGCTCGTGCTGGGCCACCATGCCGAAGACGAAGCCGCCGCGCAGCAGCGGGACGGGCGAGTCCTCGGGGACGTGGTGGAGCCACTCGAGCGAGGCCTCGCGGACGCGGGAGGCATAGGCGAGGGCCTGCGCGGGAGAGAGCAGGGGCAGCTGGGAGCGCGAGGAGCGCGGGTGGCGGAAGGCGTCGTAGAGCGAGTCGAAGGCGGAGTCGGTGAGGGCGGGGGCGCCGAGCGCGCGCAACAACCACTGCTCCTCGTAGTTGGCCACGTGGGCCACGTCCCAGACGATGGGGGACATGAGGGGCGAGTGCTGGCGGGTGAGGGCGTCCTCGGGGAGGCCCTCGAGCATGCGCAGCAGGCGCGAGCGCGCGGCGGTGAGCTCGGAGACGGCGGAGGATTTCCAGGGACGAAGCTCGGGCCTGCGCATCGTGCCTCCAAGGTTAGGGAGCGGAGGGGGGCGGGGGGAGTGTCCCCGTGCCGGGGCGCGAGCCCGCCGTGAGACAGCGTACGCCCGGAAGGGAGAGGCGCCGAGCGGAGGACTCTCGAGAACAGCGGAGGACGGGGACTTGGGATGTCGGGAGGCCCACAACCCCTCTACAACCCCTCTCCCGCCGGGAGCGGAGCCCCCCGTCGTTCAAAGGGGGGGCAAGCCCCCCGGGGTGAGGGTACCCGGGTCCCGGGTCGAGACGGTGTGCGGGTGTCGAGCGCCCGCCTGGAAGCCCCCCCGCCCGAGGCCCGGGCAGGCGCGCGGGGGAAGAGCCGCTCGGCGTGGAGTGTTCTCCCCTGTTGCCCGGCTGCTTCGCGGTGGCGCATGGCGCCCGCGGGAGCCCGGAGCGGGGAGCGTGTCCATGAGTCAGGCCCGGAACGGCCGTTCGGAGTGGTTCGAGTTGTCGGAGGAGGGCTGGAGGCGCTCCAATCGCGCCCGGCCGCTCGGCCAGCTCGTGCGCGAGGCGCTGCAGAACGCGTTCGACCAGCGGGCGCGCCGGGTGAAGGTGCGCCTGGAGGAGGACGAGGTGCGCATCGAGGACGACGCGCCCGCGGGCCTGGCGCGCGACGAGTTCGCCTTCACGGTGTTCCTCGGGGAGAAGGACACGCCGCCCACGTGGCGGGGGCGCAAGGGCCGGGGCCTCAAGGAGATGATCGCCGCGAGCGACCGCGCCGAGGTGGAGACGGTGGGGCGCACGCTCGTCTTCGACGACACGGGGCGGAGCGTGAAGGCCAACTCGCGCACGGTGGGCACGTGCCTGCGGCTCTTCCGCCGCACGAGCGAGCGCGAGCGCGACGAGGCCGTGCGGCTGTTGCGGCTCACCCTCGCGCCGCCGGGGGTGGAGCTGCTCATCAACGGGCGGGCGGTGCGGCCGCCGAGGGCGAAGGACTCGCTGGCGGACTGCCCGCTGGAGACGGTGGAGCTGCACCGCGGCGTGGAGCGGTACGTGGAGCGGGGCACGCGGGTGGACCTGTACTACCCGAGGCCCGGGGAGACGCCGCACCTGTACGAGCTGGGGTTGCCGGTGGAGCCGCACCATTTGCCGTGGCACGTGGACGTGCAGCAGCGCATTCCGCTGGCGGCCGAGCGCGACGCGGCGAGGGACCCGTACAAGCGGACGCTGGCGGCGATCCTCCTCGAGTCGCTGGCGCCGGAGCTGAGCCGGCAGGAGCTGTCGGGGGCGTGGGTGACGGAGGTGCTGGCGCACTTCACGTTGGGGGAGGAGGCGCTGGGGGCGTACGTGGAGAAGGTGCTGCCGCCGAGGGCGGTGCTGTCGGTGGGCCCGCGGGCGGATGACCGGGCGAGGCAGCTGGGGGCGAAGGTGGTGGACCTGCGCGGAATGCCGCAGGCGGCGCTGGAGCAGCTGGAGACGGTGGTGGAGGCGGCGGACGCGTACGTGGAGCGGATGGAGGGCCCGCCGAGGGACGTGGTGGTGCGGCCGGGGGCGAGGGCGGAGCGGCTGGTGGGGGTGGTGCGCTGCCTGTCGAAGGAGCTGACGGGGCGGGAGGTGGGGGTGGAGTTCTTCGAGCGCGAGGTGAGGGACGAGCGCGCGCACGTGGAGGCGGAGTACGACCGCGAGCGGCGGGTGCTGCGGGTGAACATGAAGGGGCGGGTGCGGCTGGAGGACCCGTTGGAGCCGCGGACGCTGGGCATCATCCTGCACGAGCTGGCGCACGAGGCGGGGGACGAGCACGACTTCGCGTTCATCGACAGGCTGGAGGGCTTCGCGGGCAAGGCGCTGCGCTGCCTGGTGGACCGGCCGGACCTGCTGGCGCCCTATGCGAGCCCGAGGAAGCGGACGGGGTAGCGCGGTTCGCTTGCTCCCGGAGGCTCAGGACAGCAGCTCGGGCAGGAACTCGTAGAGGGTGATGGAGGTTGACCTTTCAGGTCACCTGCCCCACCCTACCTGAGCATGGAGAACGATCGGCCGGTCGACGTGGATGCCTTTCCCCGAGCCCCCACACAGGAGCAGTGGGAGGCGATGAGCATGGAGGAGAGGGCGCGGGTGGTGCAGGCGCTTCCCGCGGAGGTGACGTGGGAGGAGATGCCGATGCCTGAGGGTGACCTGCACACCCGGGCGAGGTGGTGGGTGCAGGATGCACTCGAGGGCTACTTCACACCGCCGCGGCGCCGGGCGTACGTGAGCGTGGCGCTGCCCATCTACTACCCCGGGGAGAGGCGCTTCGCGCCGGACCTGTTGGTGGTGTTGGACGTGGAGCCGCACCCGCGGGGCAAGTGGGTGGTGAGCCACGAGGGAAAGGGATTGGACTGGGTGATGGAGGTGCACGTGGGCGGCGACCGCAAGAAGGTCGCCGAGGACAACGTGCGGCGCTACGCCCGGTTGGCCATCCCCGAATACTTCATCTACGACCGGGCCCGGGAGAGGCTGGAGGCCTACCGGCTGCCTTCTCCCGAGGCACGGGAGTACGTGCGGATGGAGCCGAAGCAGGGCCGGTACACCTCGGAGGTGCTGGGGCTGGAGTTGCAGTTGGAGGGAGGACGGCTGCGCTTCTGGGCGGGGAATGCCCTGCTGCTGTCGCCCGGGGAGATGAACGAGCGGCTGCGGGAGCTGCTGGACGGTGAGCAGCGGCGAGCGGATGAGGAAGCCCGGCGGCGCGCAGCGGAAGCGCACCGGCGCGAGGAAGCCGAACGCCGGCTGGCGGAGCTCCAGGCCGAGCTGGAGCGGCTCAAGTCCCGAGGGCAGTGAGTCCCGAGCCGCTCCCCGGCCCTCTCACTTCACGGGCTCGACGACCATGGCGCTGCCACCGCCGCGGCGGGTGGGCTCGGCGGCGGCGGTGACGGTGCCATCCGGGTGGAAGCGGATGGCGGTGAGCGCGCCCATGGGCCCCACATCCGTGAACCCATGTCCCAACTCCCCGAGCGCGGCGGCCTCGGGCGAGGCGATGAACGCGGGCTCGGCTTGGCTGCGGTGGTCCGGCGAGTTGCGCTGGGACACGCGAGGCGCGGCCAGGGCCTGTTCAATGGGCATGCCGAAGTCGAGGTGATTCACGAGCGTCTGTCCCACGGTGGTGATGATGGTGGCGCCGCCGGGGCTGCCGAGCGCGAGCACGGGCGCGCCGTCCTTGAACACGAGCACGGGGCTCATGCTGCTGCGCGGCCGTTTGCCGGGCGCGGGGGCATTGGGGTGGGGCGCGTCCACGGCGGCGGGCAGGTCGAAGTCCGTCAGCTCGTTGTTGAGCAGGAAGCCGTAGCCGGGGACGACCATGCCATTGCCGCCCTCGCCCTCGATGGTGCACGTGTACGCGACGATGTTGCCCGCGGCATCCGAGGTGGTGATGTGCGTGGTCTCCTTGTTGGGCACCTGCTCCTCGGCGGCGGGGCGGGCCACCTCGGGCACGCGCGGGAGCACGGCGCGGGCAGGGCCCTGATGGGGAAAGGGATTGCCGGGCAGCGCGGCGGTGGTGGATGCCCGGGTCCCCTCGAGCGTCGCGCCGCGCCGCACGGCGTACTCACGTGACAGGAGCCCCGCCTCGGGTGCGGAGACGAAGGCGGGGTCGCCGAGGAAGGCATTGCGGTCGGCGAAGGCGAGCCGCGAGGCCTCCAGGTACCGGTGGAGGAACTCCGCGCGGGACAGCGAGGCCGGCGCATGGGCCTCGAGCAGGTTCAACGTGAGCGCGAGCGTGACACCGCCGCTGCCGGGCGAGCCCATGCCGTACAGCGTGTAGCCGCGGTAGGTGCTCGTCACGGGGGGACGGACGATGGCCTCGTAGCGCGCGAGGTCCTCCATCCGCATCACCCCGGGGCGCACGGTGCGCGAGGCCCCGGGAGCCAGCGGCGGCCGGGTGACGGTGGAGACGATGGCCCGGGCAATCTCGCCCCGGTAGAAGACGGGGGCACCGCCCTCGGCGACGAGCCGGTACGTCCGCGCGAGCCCGGGATTCTTGAAGGTGGCGCCCACGGGCCAGGGCCGCCCATCCGGCCCGAGGAACAGGGCGGCGGAAGGGGTGAAGTCGCGGAAGCGCTCGACGTTGTGACGCGTCTGCTCGTGGAAGGTGGCGTCCACCTCGAACCCCTGCTCGGCGACGCGGATGGCGGGCTGGAGCACCTCGGCGAGCGAGCGCGAGCCATACCGTCTCAGGGCCTCGCTCCAGCCCAGGAGGGAGCCGGGGACGCCCACGGACAGGCCGCTGGTGACGAGCTCGCCGAAAGGCAGGGGAGCGCCGTTTTCATAGAGGAGCGCGCGCTCGAGGCCCGCGGGAGCCGTCTCGCGGTGGTCCAGGGTGACGACGCGCCCCTCCCGGGCGAGGTACGCGACGAGGAAGCCCCCGCCGCCGATGCCACAGGAGTACGGGTCGGTGACGCCGAGCACGCTGGCGGCGGCCACGGCGGCGTCGACGGCATTGCCTCCGGAGCGCAGCACCTCGAGGGCGGCGGAGGTGGCGCGCACGTCCACGGTGGCGGCGCCGCCGCCGCGTCCGGTGGCGGTGGAGGCGGGGAGCGTCCGGGCGGCGGCCTCGGGCCTCGGCGCGGGGGAGGTGGCGCAACCGGGGCCGAGCCCCAGGCACAGCAGGGACGCACTGACGGAGAAGAGGAGCCTTCGCATGGGGCGGGAGCCTACCAGCGGGTGTCCGTTTCCTCGCGCTCACCTGTCTCGGAGTCCGAGAGGAATTCGCCCGGAATACGCTGACAGTGGAAGCGGGCCACACCCGGGGGCACGCGGATGACAGGCATTGCACACGCGTGCCGCGGGTGTGTCGGGTTTGTGGCGTGTGGAGGGCGGAGCCGATTCGTCGGGCCCGGGCGTGTCCCTACGATGCACGCGCGAAGCGGCAGGGGGGGCGGAGGGGAAACCCAGACATGTCTTGGGAGAGCGCATGGACCATCGGGTCTGGTCTGTCCGGGAGGAGCCGGGAGGCGGGCGGGCCTTCCTCGCCCGGCAGGAGGCGTGCGAGACGGCGCGGACGGTGGAGCGCGCCTTCCACCGGTGCGGCTTCTCGGACGAGGAGTGGGAGGTGCTGAGGGACGCGCCGTTGAGGGCCTTCGCCTGGGTGGCCACGGCGGATGGCCCGGTGGGGCCGGGGCAGCTCGCGGCGTGCCGGAGGGTGCTGGAGGCGGGGCTGGGCTCGCGCAGTCCGCTGGTGGGCCGCATCTGTGGCGAGTCGCTGCGTCAGCTCGGCGCCTGGGGGCCGGAGTGGCTGTGGGAGGCGCCGGACCTGGAGCCCCTGCGTCCGCTGGTGGCGCGCGTGGCGGAGCGGCTGGGGCTGGGCGAGGCGGCGCGTTTCCACGCGTGCCTGCTGGCGGTGGGCACCCGGGTGGCGAGGGCCTCCAACGGGCTGGCCGGCCGGGTGTGGGGCCGGCTGCGGGGCGAGGAGCGGCTGGCGCTCGAGGCGCTGGTGGAGACGCTGGGGCCCCTAGGTATGTGACTCGCGGGGGCCCACGCCCCACGGGCCGTTGCGCTGGTTCTGCTCCAGCTCGCGCAGCTGCATGCCGCGCACGAGGTCCTCCTGGGTGAGGGTGCCCACCAGCAGGCCCTCCTGCACCACGGGCAGCTGGGGCAGCTGCCGCTGGCCCATCTCGCGCAGGGCGTCCCAGGCGCTAGCCTCGGGGGAGAGCGCGGGCACGGGTTGGGCCACCTCGCGCGCCCGCAGCTGCCCGCGCCGCGGCTCCGGCACCCGCAGCACGGCCATCCGCGTCACCAGCCCCACCACGCGCCCTCCGTCCACCACGGGCAGGGCCCGCCGCCGCTCGGCCCGCAGGCGCGCTTCCACCTCCTCCAACGAGTCCTCCGCCTCCACCGAGGAGGTGCGCGGCGTCATCAGCTCGCGCACGCGCATGCCGGAGAGCAGCGATTGCATGACCACCTCGCGCGACTCGCCGCTGGCGCCCATGAAGACGAAGAAGGCGATGAGGAGCAGCAACGGGTTGCCGGCGGGCCACAGGCCGGGCAGGCCGAAGAGGCCCACCAGGCCGAAGAGCAGGGCGAAGGCCTTGCCGACGAAGGCGGCCGTCTGCGTGGCGCGCACCCGGCCGAGCCACCCGGTGAGGAGCGCGCGCAGGACGCGGCCACCGTCCATGGGGAAGGCGGGCAGCAGGTTGAAGAGGCCGAGGAAGATGTTGAGGCCGCCCAGGTAGGCGACGGCGAAGCTCACCTCCAGGGCGCCCGCGGCCTGGAGGGGCACGGAGCCCACCATCAGCAGCACGCCCAGCACCAGGCTGGTGGCGGGGCCGGCGAGCGCCATGAGGGCCTCGTGAAGGGCGCCCTCGGGCATGCGGGTGATGCGCGACACGCCCCCAATCATGAGCAGGGTGATGTCGGAGACCTGGCCGCCCTTGCGCAGGGCGTAGACGGAGTGGGCCAGCTCGTGGACGAGCACGGACAGGAAGAGGCACACCACGAGGCCCACGCCCCACAGCAACGGATGGCCCCGGAGCCGCTCGGGGCCGAAGCCGCTCGCCATGGTGAGGCCGAAGAGCCACGCCAGCAGCGGCAGCACCAGCAGGAAGGAGTAGTGCACCCGGATGGGAATGCCCCGCAGGGTGGCGATTCGGATGGCTCCGCGCACGGTGACACCTCACTCGGGGAAAGGTGGGGAGTGTCCGGCACGGAACCATCTGGCGGAGCGACGACGGGCCGCCTCCCGGTCCGCACCCGAGGGAGCGGACGGGCGCTTGCCTCGACAGGCTACCCCTTGGCCACTACTGTGCCTCGCCCATGAAGCTCACCCTGCGGAACCTCGGACGGCTGCGCGAGGCGACCATCGACCTGGACAAGGACCTCATCCTGCTGACGGGGCCCAACAACACGTCGAAGACATACGTCGCGCACGCCCTCTATGGGTTCGGGGAGGAGTTCCACACGAATGTATCAAGGGCCGTGGGTTCAGCCCTCAGCGAGTGGGTCAAGGAGCGCCAGGAAAGCGAGACGGTTTTCAGGGTCGATGTGGTGGCGTTCGTCGATCAATACCTGCGGCGCATCTTGGACGAACTCGCGCGCGCATTCCGCGGGAGGCTCACGGACATCCTGGCCTGCGGTGAAGAGTTCGTTGCCCGGGCCGAAGCAAGGATGGACCTGGACGAAGCGCAACTGGCCTCGGCCAGGCAGGCTCTGCTCGCGATGGATGAGCGGCAGGAGTGGACGACCATCGGGCTGACCGAGCACAAGGTGGCTGGGGAGCCCCTTTGGACTTTCGAACGGCTACCTAAGTCCGCTCCACTGGAAGTGAGCGGCGCGTCTGCGTTGCCCCGGGTGGACTTACCGGTGCGCTCATTCGCCTATTGGCGTATCGCGGCGGCGATATCGGACTTGTTTCTGCGAATGCCCTGGTACACGCATGTGCTCACCGCCGAGAGAGCGGCCATCCAGCTCTTCAGCCGCGAACTGGCCAGCAAGCGCACGGAGCTCGTGGATGACCTGATGCAGCTCAGGAGCAGCGCGGGCCACCGAGCGGACCCTCGGGATGCATTGTGGGAGACGTTGGGGCACCGGGCCCGGCGCTATCCGCTTGCCATCCGCAATAGTTTGCTCATCGCCAATGACCCTGCGACATACAAAGGAAAGACCTCCTCCTTTGCTGCGCTCGCGGATCAATTGGAGGGCAAGGTGCTGGGCGGCGCCATCCGCATGGATGAAGAGGGCGAGATGTCGTTTCATCCGAGCGAGTCGGACACCCGCCTGAGTCTGCACCTGTCCTCCTCTTCCGTGAAAGCGCTGGCGGGGCTCTCCTTCTTTCTTCGTCACGTCGCGGAGAAGAGCCAGTTCCTCATCATCGACGAGCCCGAGCTGAACCTCCACCCCGACAACCAGCGCCGCGTGGCCCGGGTGCTCGCCCGGATCGTCCGCTCCGGCATCAAGGTGCTGATCAGCACCCACAGCGACTACATCATCCGCGAGCTCAACAACCTCATCATGTTGAGCGCGGACAAGGACGGCAGCGTGCGGCAGCGGCTGGGCTATGACGAGGAGGAGACCCTCTCGCCCTCTCAGGTGGGGGCCTATCTGTTCGACTCGGAGAAGGCCAACCCCATCCCCGTCACCCCGACCGGAATCGAAGTGGCGACCATCGAGCGGGAGATCAACGCGCTCAACACCGTGTCGCAGGACATCTACTTCACCCTGTTTGGTGGCACCGGCGGATGACCGGTCTGCTCGAAGCGGTCCAGGGCATCCTCGAACCCGCGCGCATCGTCCCAGCACCCATGACCCTGGACGAGGAAGCGGAGGCGAGCCGGTGCCCGCCCCTCCAGGTGCGCGGGACGACTCCGCACTGGGCCCTGCGGCTGCGCTCGGATGACCACCTGCCCCTCCTGGCCGCGCTGGCCAAGGAGCGCAGCGTGCGCCGGCTGCCGGACTACCTCGTCTTCAGTGAGCCCCGGATTCCCGCGCAGCGTCCCGAGGACGTGGCGCTGCAGGTGCTGGTGTGCGAGCTCAAGTCCAGTGCGGTGGGCGCCGAGGCGGCCCTGGCCCAGGTGCAGCTGGGCAAGCTGCTCGCGGAGTACCTGGTGCGGGTGGCCACGCTCACGCTGGGCGAGTCCGAAGTCCCGAAGCTCTGGTGCTGCGGGCTCATCGCCAGTCCGGAGTTCCCGGCCAGCCTGCTCGCCAAGGGGAGCATGCGTCCGGGCAAGGTGGAGCTGCCCAACCGCTTCGACAAGTTGTCGAGGATGCGCATCTACCACTCGCCGGGAGGCGTGGAGCTCCGGCTGGAGAGCTTCTTCTCCTGAAACACGGGCCACGCTCGGGAGCCGGAGCGCCACGAGGGCGCCGGCCCCGGAGCCGGAGCGTGCGTCAGATGGGGCTGGAGGGCTCGGAGATGCCCTCGAGCGTCTCGGCCACCTGCTGCTCGCTGACCTCGCCGGTGAGGTCGCCCAGCGCGACGATGCCCACCAGCTTCTTGTTGCGGTCCACGACGATCATCCGGCGGATCTGCTTCACCTTCATGTTGCGCAGCACGCCGTCCACGTCGTCGTCATCGAAGCAGTACTCGATGCCGGAGCTCATCGCGTCGGCCACCTGGGTGGTGTTCGGGTCCCTCCCCAGGGCGATGGCGCGCACGACGATGTCGCGGTCGGTGATCATTCCCAGGATGCGCTGGCCGTCGCAGACGGGCAGGGGGCCCACGTTGAGGCTGCGCATCTTCTCGGCGGCATCGCGGAGGGTGTCATTGGGGTTGATGACCTCCACGTCGCTCGACATCACTTCACGAATGATCCTGGCCATGGCCGCTCCTTGGTGGGTGCCCCGCGAGGGGGGGTGCTCCTCCGGAGAACCGTGGGGAGCATCCCGGCGAGGGGCAACGCGGGCCGGGGCCGTCCTCCCGGAGAGCGCACGGGCGGGCGGGCCGCGAGGCGAGCCGGAGCGAGGGGCTCGCCCGGTGACTCCCTCAGGCGGGAGCCATCCACTGGCCGGGCTGGGGCGCGTCGCGCCACACGTGGCGGCCCGTGTCCGGGTCCTTGTGGAAGCGCATGAAGTCCCCCAGGCCCGTGTCGAGCGCGCGCGCGTCCAGCGCCTCGGCCACCCTGCCGATGAGGTCGAGCACCTCGTCCCCGGTGCCGTGGACGATGAGCTTCACACGGGGCGCCGGCTCCCAAGGGCCGAGCTCGAAGGTGATGGAGAAGCCATCGCCGTGGAAGGAGCCCTCGGCGAGCGTGGGGAAGAAGATGCTGGGGAGCACCTCGCGCAGCTGGCGGATGACGGCCTCGCGCGGACCGAGCGGAGGAGGCGACCAGCCTTCGGGGAAATCCCTCACCGAATCGAAGCCCGCTGCGCCCATCAGATAGATGATCCAGCTCATGCCGCACCTCGTGATCCACCCGCTTGATGAGGAACACAATACGGCAGGTGTCTGACGTTGCCGGATGCGGGGATTCAGGGGGGTTGAAGTGTCCGCTCGCGGCCGGACCCCCCGGACGGCGGTGCAACCCCGCGATCCGGCGCGGGAAGAACCGGTTCAAGGAAACACGCGGCGGCTCCCATTCGGGGACGAGCGTGGACCTGAGCGCGGTGTGGGTGACGGGGCCCGGAGACGCGTGGGCGGTGGGGGCGCGTTATCCGGCGTCCACGCACGGGGTTCGAATCCAGGGCCTGCTGTCGGCGCCGAGGCCGTGAGGCGGGGGGAGCCGGAGTCCGGGAAGCTGGGCGCGTGTGCGATGGCGGGCGCGATGGCGGCAGCCAGGGTGTGCACTTGCAGCGAGGTGGAAGCAGACGGCGAGTGCGGCACGGGCTGTCTGCAAAGTCCCAGCGTCGCTGAATGCGCGAGCGGCCGGGTGGACGTGAAGTACAGAGCTGTCGTGATTGAGATAGGATTGGGGAAAGCTCGCGCGGCGGGGGCGAGCGGGGGTGGAGACCATGCAGCCGAGACTGACGATGCGGACCCTGTCAGCGGAGACGAATCCGGCGGAGCCGGCGGCATGGCTGCGGTTCATCCCGCGAGAGCTGTGGGTGAGCTGGCGATTCGTGGGAGGAGACGTGTCGTCGGCGGTGGTGCCGCCGCTGTTGTTCATCGGGGCGGCGAGCAGCCATCACGGCCTGGGAGCGGGAGCGGTGTTGGGGGCGCTGGGCCGGGGAGCGCTGTACTTCTGGCTGTTCGCGTATGCCTTTGGACTCTCCAACCAGCTGGTGGGGGTGGAGGAGGATCGGGTGAACAAGCCGCACCGGCCGCTGGTGCGGGGCGAGGTGTCGGTGAGGGGGACTCGCTGGCGGTGGGTGGCGTGCATGACGCTGCTGACGCTGGTGGGGTGGGCGTTCGGGGTGTGGGAGTGGGCGCTGCTGTGGCAGGTGATCATCGTGGTGCACAACGAGGTGGGGGGAGCGAAGCGCTGGTGGGCGAAGAACCTGCTGATCGCGCTGGGGGTGGTGACGCAGCTGGCGGCGGCGTGGGAGCTGGTGGGGCCGCTGACGGCGGTGACGTGGCGGTGGATGGGAGTGCTGTCGAGCGTGGTGTTCATGCTGGTGTCGCTGCAGGACCTGAGGGACCTGGAGGGAGACAGGGCGAGCGGACGCAAGACATTCCCGTTGGTGTTCGGGGAGAAGCCGACGCGGTACGTGTTGGGGACGCTGTTCGGGCTGCTGCCGCTGGCCATCCACGAGGTGTTGATGAAGCCGCTGGGGCTGACGGCGGCGGTGGTGGCGTGCGACGTGGGGCTGGCGGTGGTGAGCTGGGTGATTTCAGCGCGGGTGGTGGGGTGGAGGACGCGGAGCGCGGACCACCGGACGTACCTGCTGTTCACCTACTGGTACTGCCTGGCGCTGCTGAGCACGATCGTCGTGCTGTGAGGGGCGGCGAGGCCCCGGAGACTCAGCGCAGCTCGAGCGAGCGCACCATCTCATCCACGACGGCCTGGTTGCCCGCGTAGTCGAGCCCGCGCACGGCGAGGGTGCTGACGCGGACGACGGAGTCCCCATCACCGATGGCATAGAGGTACTCGCGGGTGCCCGGGGGAAGCAGGGGAGAGTCCTGGGTGGCGCGCAATTCCAGACGCACGGCGGGGTGCCCGGCGAGGGTGAGCCGTTCCTGCTGGAGGACCTCATTGCTGGAGCCCGTGCTGCCCTGGACGAAGGCATCGAGCGGCATGGGCTCGCGCTTCACGGAGACGGCGACGAGCGGCTCCTCGCTATTGGGCTGAACCTCGAAGGGAGTGGGGTGGAAGAAGCGGCAGGGCTCCACACCCTTGCCCGTGTTCGTCGTCCAGCCGGAGGGATAGACAATCGAGTACCGGCCCGCGGGATTGGAGCACCGGGGGCGCGAAGCCTCCTGGGAGCGGGCCGCCTCCATGCGCTGGCCCGCGCACCCGCTCACGGAGAGCACGGCGAGACAGAGGGCGAAGCGCCACGTCGTGGGAACCATGAGTCCACCTCCAGGCCCGAGGGCCGTATGGGGAAATGGCCCATGGTAGGTGGGCGAAGCGAGACGGGAAGCACTCCGGGCGCACTCGTCACGAACTTGTCCAACTGTTGGACAAGTTCTGGAACAACGGACCCGGAGGGGTTGCACCTGGTGGAGCAGCGGGGGACGAGGAGGGTGGTGTTGCCGGTGTCGGTGCTGTTCCTGGGGCTGTCATTGGGAGTGACGTTGCTGGAGGCGATGACCCGCATCCGGATGGCGAGGGCCCCAGGTTGAGTCCGTGCATGCTCCCTCTCCCTCTGGGAGAGGGCTGGGGTGAGGGTCTACCGGTCCGTTCACCGTGGGGTCCTCCCGCGGAGCCCGGAGTCCTCACGGAAACCAAATCGTGGCTCCGGCCCGCGCCGCCCCCTATGCTGGTGCGCCGAGCGAGAGGGCCGGGGCACCCGTGGACCCTCTCGCCAGGGAGGGACACATGCGTCGGCACGGAAGTCTTCTGGGAAGGCGAATCGCTGCTCTGGTGGGCGTACCGTGGATGCTCGGGTCCACGCTGGCCTGGTCCGCGGAGCAGGAAGTGGCGGCCCAGGAAGTCACGGCGCACGCGAGGGACATTCCCACGCGGGACTTCATCAACCTCCGCTTCGGGGCGAGCACGGGCAGCAACCGGATGGAGATGTGCCTGGAGATCTCCCCGCTGGAGGCCTGGAGCCTGGAGGCGTGCGGCACCGGGAGCGAAATCCTGCACCATGCGGAATCGCCCGAGCTGGCGCATTTCCGGGGCAAGTACACGCTGACGAACTGGAAGACGGAGATTGGCTGGCTCCAGCCGCGCGTGGGGGTGGGGTTCACCGAGCTGCAGATTGGCCGGGACGACCCGGGCTTCCAGTTCCTCGGGGTGGGGCCGCGCGGCATGGAGACGGCGGGGCCGGAGGCGTCGCTGGGCATCCGGGGCCTCTACCCGGTCATCGGGGGCTTCGACCTGGTGGGCGAGCTGAGCTTCAGCATGGCCTGGCTGCGGTACGCGCCGCAGCTGGCCAACCCGCAGTCGGAGTTCCAGCCGGCGGTGAGCCTGACGGTGGGCGGGGGCTTCTAGCGCGCGGGCCGTGCCTGGAGCCCGCGGGTGAGGAAGAAGCCGAGGGCGGGGACGCAGACGGCACCGGCGAAGGCCACGAGGAACGAGCCGGTGTCCACCGCGTAGGCGCCAATGGCCGAGTACGCGGCGGCGATGCCCAGGTTGGACAGCGCGCAGACGGCGAGGAAGCGCCGCCAGGGCATGCGGTTGAAGCCGGCGAGCACCACCGAGGCCTCGGCGAGGACGGGCACGCCCCGGCACACCACCAGCGCCCAGGGGCCCAGGGCCGAGGTGACGCGGGCCGCGCGTCCCTCGTCGTGGCCCACCAGCCGCCGCAGCGCGGTGGCGCTGGCGCCCTGCCCGAGGAGGTAGCCCGCCACCGAGCTCCCCATCAGGCCCACCCACGACACCGCCGTGCCGGCCCAGAGCCCCAGCAGACTGCCCGCGGCCAGGTTGACGAGGCTGGAGGGCACCGGCAGCACGATGTCCGCCGCCAGCAGCCCCGCGAGCACCCCGGCCATCCACCCCCGCGAGTGGGGCATCTGGAGGAAGGCCGTGGTGGCCGCGTGGATGCGGTCCTCCCAGAGGAAGAAGGGCACGAGGATGGCCGTGAGGAGCAGGGCTCCCAGCGCGGTCCACCCCGCCACCGTGCGAGCCCGGGACACCGGGGCCTCCGTCGCTCTCTCCATCATCACGGGCGGACTGCTTTCAGGTGCTTCATGGAGGCCCACTCTAACCCGCCCCCCGAATCGCCTGATACGTTCGGGGGGCCGGGGAGGACCGGGGCGGTCCGGGCAACACTTCACCCGGCCGCCCCAGGCCCGGCGAGGCCTACTGCACGGTCCAGGCGGCGGTGCCGCTGCAGCTGCCGCTCGAGAAGCAGCCGGCGCGCAGCTCGTAGTTGCCCCCGGCGCCGGCCGGGACGGTGTACGTGAAGTTGGAGCCCTGGCCGCCGCACGCGTCGTCGTTGGAGATGACCTCGGTGCCGCCCGGGTTGAAGAGGCGCAGGTAGGTGTCGCCGGAGAACGAGGCGCCCGTCACGCCGCAGGTGCCCAGGGTGAGCGTCTGGCCCGCCGTCAGGGCGATGACCTTCTTGGCCGTGTTCACCGTGGCGCTGGTGGTGTTGGCCGCGGTGTAGCTGAAGGTGTTTCCGCCCGGGGTGCTTCCACCCGCCAGCGCCACCTTCCACGCGCCGCGGCCGTAGGTGCCGGCGTGCAGGAAGTGCGGCGAGTCATCCACCTCGAGGTCCATCACCACCAGGCCCAGCGGCAGGCCGAGCGAGAAGGCGATGAAGTTGTCACCGCCGTCGGTGCTCTCGTACACGCCCACGTCGGTGCCCACGAAGACACGCTGGGTGTCGAGCGGATCAATGGCCACCGAGTTGGCCGGGACGTTGGGCAGGCCGGCGCCCACCGCCGTCCAGGTGGTGCCTCCGGTGGTGGAGCGGTAGAGGCGCGAGGCGCCGAAGCCCGAGCGGGTGATGAACACGCGCTGCGGGTTGCCCGGCGTCATGGCCACGTCCGACACGTTGCCGCCCGGGTAGTTGCCGGTGACGTCCGTGAAGGTGGGGCTCGCGCTGGCCGCGTCCGCGGAGAAGTAGACGCGGCCGGCGGCGGTGCCCACGTAGGTGGGGAGCATGGCGCCCTGCTGCATGGGCGTGATGACGGACACCCGGCCAACGTTTCCGGACACGGCCGTCCAGGTGAACGGGCTGGCGGACGTGACGCCGCGGTACACCACGTCCGAGGCCACGAAGAGGTAGCCATTGCCCACGGCCAGCGGCGTCACCCAGGGGAAGTTGCTGGAGGAGGTGAGGCCCGTGCTCGGCAGGTAGCTGAAGGTTCCCGCGCCGCCGCCCGAGGTGGAGCGGAGGATTTTCGGGTAGCCGCCCGAGGGGTAGCTCGTCTGGAAGACGATGTTGGGGTTGGCCGGGTCCAGCGCGTTCATGAAGCCGTCACCCGTCACCTGCGTCAGGTTCCACACGATGCTGTTGCTGCGGCTCAGCGAGGAGTTGTCCTGCGCGCCGCCGAACACGATGTCCGAGTTCGAGGGGTGCACCGCAATGTCATAGAACTGCGTGACATTGAGGTTGGAGTTCATGTTGGTGAAGTTGGCGCCGTTGTCGTCGGTGCGCCACAGGCCGCCGTCACCGCCAATCCAGAAGCGGTTGCCGTTCGTCCTGGAGAACAGCACCACGTGGATGTCCTGGTGCACCTTCTGGCTGCTGCCCCAGCCGGTGGTGAGGAAGGTGTAGGTGGCGCCGCCGTCGGTGGACATGGACGGACGGATGGTGCCCACGAGGATGGCGTTCGTGTTGGTGGGGTGCACGGAGATGGCCTGGTTGTAGGTGCACTGGCCCTCGCAGGCGGTGCTGGAGCGCAGCGTCCAGGTGGCCGCGCCGTCGAGGGTGCGGTAGACGTTGCCGCCCATCAGCACGTAGAGGACGTTGCTGTTGCTGGGGGACATGGCCAGGCGCATGCGCGAGCCGGAGACGGTCATGCCGGAGATGGCGATGGACCAGGTGGCGCCGCCGTCGGTGGACTTGTAGACGCCGGAGCCCGGAGCGGCCGCGTACACGGTGGCCGAGCCGGGGACGAAGACGATGTCCTCCACGTTGACGCTCAGCACGCGCGTCCAGGTGGCGCCGCGGTCCGTGGAGCGGAACATGCCGGCGCCGGACAGGGAGCCGGTGCTGCTGCAGGTGCCGGAGCCACCGGCGAGCACCACGTTGGTGTTGGTGGGCTGCACGGCCACCGCGTTGACGATGGACAGGGGCATGTTGGTGGTGCCGCTGCCATTCTTCGCCGCCCAGGTGGAGCCGCCGTCCTGGCTCAGGAAGACGCCCTGGCCGAAGTAGCCGGCGCAGCCGCCCCCGTTCTTGTCACCGGTGCCCACCCACACGTTGCTGGGGGCGGAGGGCTCCACGAAGATGGAGCCGATGGGCAGGGTGCCCACGGAGTCGAAGAGCGGCGTCCACGAGGCGCCCGCGTCGGTGGTCTTCCACACGCCGCCGGCGGCCCCGCCGAAGTACACGGTGTTCTCGTCGGTGGGGTGGGGGACGATGACGTTGGTGCGGCCGGAGACGCGGCCCATCACCCAGCTGCCCATCTGCATGGACGAGGGGCCGATGGACTGCCACACCTCGCCGGGGCCCAGCATCATGGCCCGGGCGCTCACCTGGTCCTTCAGCTCGCGCGCCGCCCGGGCGCGCTCGGCGTTGGCGTTGGGGACGCGGTCGAGCCCGCGCGACTCGATGAACCAGCGCTGGCGCTGTTCAATCTGGTAGCTGTCGTCGCGGTTCTTCCCGCGGCGCTCGGAGGGGCGGGAGTACTCCTCTTCTTCTTCAGCCCATGCGGTACCACCGAGCGCCAACAGGGCGCTCACCATCACACGGGCGGGCCATCGGGATTGATGCTTCACGGGTTCTCCTCCATTCGGAGTGCGTTGCGGGTTTCGGGGGTGGGGGATGGTGGCCGGAGCCTGGGCGCGCTCATAGCACCCGGCATCCGGGAAAAACAAGTTTTTCAGGAGTGAGGGAAATGTGCTGTGGCGGCGGTGGGCGCTTCCAACCAGACAGCCTGACTTTCATCCCGGACGGATTGCGGCGCCCTGACGCCCATCAATGCCTGTCAGAGGGCTCCCGTATCCCCAGACACACGGCGGGGATGAGCCCTGGCCGTGAGGAGCGCACCGTGTCGAAAGCCCATACACTCAGCGACGACTTCAACGGCGACGCGACGGACACCCGCGAGTGGCTCGCTTTCGGAAGTGCCGGGGAGACCCACCAGCGCCTGGTGGTCCGCCTCTCCGGACTCAGCAACAACGCCTCGGGTGACGTCTCCGGGGCCGCTTACGACCTGACGGGCTCCAGCTTTGGGCGGAGAATCCAAGAGCTTCCGGGGAACCCAGGGAATGAGCCCGTCGCTGCACAGCTCGCTACCGTAGCATGGGAGCCATCCCACCTCGATGAGTCCCCATGGAGTCAGGCTGGAGCGCGCAACAGCTGGAGTCTTCTACACTCGGCCCAGCCTGCCTCCAACGAAGGCAGGTCCGGGTGCACCTCTCTTCGCGACCAGGCGGACTGCACATTACGCATGGCTTGGCGGGTCAGGGTGCCATGCTCCTGGGCACGGAGCCTGGCGGGCAAAAAATCCTTGCTTTGCTCGCTCTCGGGCACCAGTTCTCCGTGATGCAGGTAGAGGATCCACGTCTCGATGCTCCAGGTGGGCACCATCAGGGCAATGGCTTCGCCAGGGTCCATGGCGGCCTGGCCCTGGCCACGCAGCCGGGCGTTGAGCGAATCCCGTCGTCCGGGCACGCCCACCTTATCCCCATCAATGCCTACCATCAGGGCCCGATTCTCACGCCGCCACTTGCGGTACTGCAGAACCCATGTGGGGAGTTGCTCCCGCACCCACTGCTCCGCCGAGCGTACCCCCTTGGGCGCGACACGCCTGTCGAGGACCTGCCAACCCTCCTCCTCACAGATGGCGGCGAAGAACTGCTCCTGCATCCGGTCCTCGCACAAGAGGGTGATGCGCAGCGGCTCATTCTTCTTCGCCATAGCGCCCCCGAAGCCAGTCGGAAGCCCGTAAGCCCTCCTCGAGATCGATCTTCAGCGGCTTGAGCCGCGTGGGCCCTCCTCCTGGCCTGGAGAAGATCCACGCATGGTCCGCCGCCAGGTAATCAATCACCTCCGGGTTATGAGAGATGATGAGGAGCTGGTTACCCGCCTCACGGGAAATCTCGCTGAGCCGGACCAGCCATGGCTGGAGTTCCGCCAGCTCAATGAAGTTGTCGGGCTCGTCGAAGCAGACCAGCGAGGCGCCCTTCGCGCTCGCGTGCAGCAGCGCGTAGAGCACCACGAGGGTCCGCTGCCCCTCGGACAGCTCGGTGAAATCGAGATCGTACGCCCCTGCCCCGGGCCAATTGAAGCTGGCGGTCAACACCTTCGCTCGGCCGCTGGCCATGGCCTTCAGCGTGCGAAATCCAGGGAGGACTTTTCGGAGGTTCTCATTGGCCACTGCAATGGCGTCCGGCTGCTCTTGCAGCGTGTGGCGGTACCAGGAGGCAAAGTTGTTGGCATTGCGCTCCAGGAAGGGTGTCTCGCGCTGGCTGGTGGCGCCGATGCTGCGGACATCCAGATTCAGTAGCCAGATGTTTGCCAGGAATTGCCGGAACCAGGCGATCCTGGGAGAATTCCCGGGCTCGATCGTTGCGATGTAGGAGCGTTCGGACGTGTAATGAAAGAACAAACCTGGTTTGAGAGCGCCGGGGATGAGAGCTCCTTCGTAGAGAGTGACTCCGGACTCGTTGCTCTCGAATAGGAGGAGACCTTCGAACTCCAGCTTCTCCTGCTGAATCCTGGTCACCTGCTTTTCACGCTCATGGTGGAGTTCGAGCACATACCGGAAGGTGCCCTCGTTGGGCTGCTGGACCTCTAGCTCGAACCGTTGCCGCGAGTCCTTCCGGGTGCGTGAGAGGGTCTCCGTGGGGAAGGCCGCCGAGGCCTCCTTATCCCAGACGAGCAGATCCTGCAGGCCCCCGAGCACCTCGAAGAGCGACGTCTTGCCCGAGCCGTTGCGGCCCACGAGGAGGTTCACCGCCGCCGGTTGAAACTCGAAGTTGAAGAGGGACTTGTAGTTGTCGGCGTAGAGTCGCTTCAGCATGCCTCACCCCGGAGCACGGCTGCGGTGCGGTGTAGGCAGGTGGGGTAACACGCTGGAATGGACACGTACAATCGGAGACTTCTGGGAGTGTCACGCTCCCGTGCCAATGGACCTGCTGGGGTGGACCTGCCCCCAGGTACCGTGGTTGCGGTGCCGCGCGGCGCACGTTCAGGGTGCTGCGGGGCTCCACCCGCTCTCCATTTCCAGAGGGAAAACGGGGTTGTGCCTCAGGTCCCGAGGGAGGGCGGATCCGCCCTTCGCGGCTTCGATTCCCGCCGCCTCCAATCGAGCCGGGCCGGTGGAGACGCGGTGCGGCCCTATTGGGCACACGCCGGCCCGGATGGTCCCCAGGGAGGGGCAGGCTCATGCGTTCAGTGCTGGCCAGCGCTCGTACGCTCCCCGCCCCTCGGAGGGGCTTGAGCGACCTGGACGCGGCCTGCTGCACTCCGACTTCCTGACGGCCTCCCCGCCCGGCTTCGTTTCCTTCGCCAGCGCGCTCCCGCCCCTGCTTCCCGTCAGACGAAGGGACGTGCCATCCGCCTCCCGTGCCGCATGGGAGCACGAGAGGGCCCGCGTGGCAGATGCCATCCCGAACCGGGCCTCACTCGCCAGAGGGCCCGGGTCCCTTCGTGCCAGGGAGCCCTGCGCCTCGCTGCCAGCCCCGCGCCGGGGCCAGGCTCGTGGGCAACCCCAGGTGCTCTAGAATCGCGCGCACCCCCTGCTGCTCCCTTCACGTACGCCAAGACCCGCCGCCTGCCTCCACACCTCAAGCACGCGAGCACATCGATCATCAGGACGCAAACGACAAAAACGGCCGGAGAGGGGGACGGCATGCTCGATGGTGACGTCCTCCCCCAGCACGATGACCCGCTCGACGAGCAAGCGGACGAGGCGTTGGCGCCCGGCGAAGTCGAGCGCCTCCAAGCCGTCCCGGATGGCTGCGGCGAACGCCTCGAGGTCGGCCCCCAGCCGCTCCATGCGTGCCCCCTCGGCGTGTTGAGCCTCCAGGTGCTCGACTCGCGTGCGCGTGGCCTGGAGCGAAGCTTCCAGCCGCTCGCGCCGGACCTTGAGCTCCTCTACCTCGATGGCGCCCTGTTGGTAGGCGTCGATGAGCCGGTCAATCTGCCCCTGCAAGTGCCGGCAGGCCCCTTCCAGCCGCGCTCTCTCCTGGTTCGCGGCCTGCGAGTTCTCACGGCGCTCCTGCCAGGTTTCCACCTCCTTCTGAAGCATCTGCGGCTGCTGGAGCCAATCACATAAAGCCTTCCACACCACCGCATCGAGTTCCTCAGCTCTCACGCGCCGGGCGGTGCAGCGCTCGGCGCGGCCGGTGTCCACCGCGGAGCGACGCTGGCAGGCGTAGTAGTGGTACTCGTAGGGGTGTCGTTGGCGATGGGTCAGGTGGTGGCATTCCATCCTCAAACCGCACCCACCGCACACCACCAGCGAGCGCAGCAGGTAGTCGTGGCGGACATTGCGCGGGCTCAGCAGCTTGTTGCGCGCCAGACGCTCTCGCACTTCGCGCTGCTCTTGCTCTCCCACCACGGCAGGCACAGGCACCTGCAGCCATTGCGCCCTGGGTCGCGCCCGGTGGCTGCTCTTGGCGTTCTTGCGGTACTTGCCAGGGTGGCGTGGCCGGGTGGGTTCCACCGGCTCGCGTTTTCCGTAGGTGGCCATGCCCGCGTAGGCCGGATTGGTGAGAAGGGTATACACCGTGGACTGGCGCCACAGGTTGGCTTTGCGCGGGCGGACCCCCTGGGCATTGAGGCGCCTGGCCACCTGACGCGCACTGAGGTCCTCCTCCAACACCCAGCGGAACATCTGGCGCACGTGCGTGGCCTCCTCTTCGTCCAGGACGATGATGCCCTGAGGCACCTGGGGCGTGCGCACCACCCGGTAGCCGTACGGGGGATTGTAGAAGGGCAGCATCTGCCCGCTTTTCACCTTGTGCATACGCCCGCGGCGGGTGCGCTCCAGAATCTTGGCCCGCTCGTACTCGGCAATCACGCCCTGCATCTGCACCAGCAGCAGGTCCTCGGGTTTCTGGCTGACGGGCCGCTCCAGGAAGTGCACCTGCACGCCGCGCTTGCCCAATTCCTCCAGGACAATCTGCTGGTGGACGTAGTTGCGAGCCAGTCTGTCAGGGGCGTACACCAGCACCAGGTCGAGCAGGCCGTCAGCGGCAGCGTCCCGCAGCGCATCCAGGCCGGGCCTGTCCAGGCGTGAGCCGCTGTAGCCCTCATCCACGTAGCGGTGCTCGGCGGCCACCACCAGCCCCATGCCCTCAGCGGCCTTCTCCAGGGCCGCCAGCTGCGAGGCCACCGTCCTCTCCTCCTGCTGGCGCGTCGTCGACACTCGCGCATACATCGCCGTCCTCTGTGTCATGGCCCTCCTCCTTGCTGTCCTCCTGGCCCCTTGGCTCCTGACTGAGCGACGCTGCCCCGGGGCCTGTCTTTCTTGCCGACGAGCCGCTGCGGGCTGCCTCCAGCAGCAGCCTGACGGCCCTGCTCAGCCGCTCCTCGCCGTCCGGGGCCGGGCGCGCCCTCCACTTCACTTTCCAAACACGCTTGCCCATCCCGCTCGCCTGACGGCCTCTGCTGCTGAGGACATGGGTCGCCTGGCTGAGCGGCTACGCGCGAAGCCGACGGGCGCCTGGACAGCCTGAAGACCCGGCGGTGCAGCGAGAAGCGGATGGGGTTTTTGCCGTTTGCGTCTTGAACACGTCGAAGTCGAACGTCCTCTTGAGCAACTCGGCCCAGTCCACTCGCGGCGTCTTCTCCTTCATCGGCTCCTTCCTGGCCGCTACCTCAAGCCTCGCGCTCGCCTCCTCCGCACCTGCTTGAGGGAGCTCCAGGCCCTGCCTGTCGTTCTCGTGAAGGTGCGTATTGGCATGCAGGGAGAAGCCTTCCAGGAAGGCGCACCGGGGCTGCTTTCGGGGAGGGGGCCGCACGTCCACCTCCGTCCAGCGCAGCCGCTGCTGCAGGGAGTGCGCCTGGTACGCCCGCAGCGCGTCCTGGGGCCCTTGCGCGGGCAGCGAGGGCCACATAAGGTCGCGTGGTGTTGAGGCTTGAGCAGCCACAGCCAACAGGCCCAAGCCCCCTGCTTCCCTGAGCTGCCCCTGCTGGCAGGACGGCAGGGCCGACGTGTGCCTCAAGGGGGCTGCACGGTGAGTGCACCGGCATGGCGCACTTCTCTTGGGCTCCCGTCAGCAGCCTTCCCCTGCCTCTCTGCTCCAACCCCCAGGGCTCAACAGGGCCCCCATGCCTCCTATACGCCATGATGCCGCGAACGGTTGAGACAAAGACTCCCTGGGTGGATTCCGGATCGTCTCCCATCCAAAAAAATGGCGCCCCCCTTGTCAGGGCCTTACGTTCACGAGCCGTATCCAGGCGACCCTAAAACAGGACTGGAGCCGACCCTCCAGAGGCAGGTGGACCCTTTATGCTCAGAATCACGAAAGAGCAGCTACAAGTCTTCAGGCGGCTATCGCGGCAAAGCTTTGTCGAGGAGATGCTCGGCCATCTGCACCAGTTCACTCCGGTGCATGCACGGAGCCTCCGGCCGAAGACGCTGCGGTCGATCATCGAGCTGGGCATTCAACGGGCAAACGGGCATGGATGGACCCAGCGTGGGCCGGTGCGCTTGTACATCGAGGTCATGTTTACCCTGGGCAGCGACTTCGATTCCGATCCACAGTTTCCGTGGGCCGCCACGATCCTCGGACAGGAGCTGGCGGACGAACTCCAAGGTATCCGTGCGCACGAACTCTACCGCGCCACGAGCACTTTCCTGGACGCCGCGGCCGGTCCCGACGGCCAGTACACCCTGGATGCACTGCGGCGTGCTCGGGCTGTCGGCCTGAAGCCAGCCATCGGTCCGTTCGCCGAATGGGACCGATGGATGCTGGAGGAACTTCAAGTCCTTGGGCCCGAGAAGTCGCGTTACGTCGGTGAGCAAGATCTTCGGGACTTGCTCCGGCACGCACGCGCACAGGCGCGAGCGCATGGCGCACAGACCTTGGTTGACGAGGCGCTCATCGCCTTGCTGATGTTCGGGCTGGGCCATGGCTGCTTGACGGATCCACAATTTCCCTGGATCGCCGCGACCCTTTCAGCACGCAAGGCAAGCGGCGGCTTCGGACGTTTCGAGCGGTTGCGAGGTGTGGCCATGCATTATCTCGGAAGAATGATCGAGAACCTGTCGCGGAGCAGGGGTTCCCAATCCGTGCTTGAACGCCGCGGAGCGAGGTCATGAGCACCACGGGAAGCAGACCGCCCACGGATCCCGCGAAATGCCCGGACGGCTCGAGGCCAGTGGACAATATCTGTGAGGCTTGCTCCCAACCGGACATGGGTTTGGCGATCTTGCCGGTGGTGCGTACCCTGGCACGAAAATCCCCGATTACGGACGACCTCGCGAAGGAAGCTTCACTACTGGGCGGTTTGTACATCAGTGCGGGGGCCTCGGGCTTGGAAGAATACAACTACGTATTGCGTACGCTTCCATCTGGCTACCTGTACGTGTTCAAGCCCACCGCATCGAAGCCATTGATGTGGGACACCTACTCCATCAATGAAAAAGGCCAACTGCTCGGATGCAAGTTGAAGCACGAGCGGTTCCTCGTCATCGATCCCGACAAACACAGCGAGGTGTGGCTGGCTTTCAGTTACTACCGCTGGACCGATGCCGTCCTGGCCAACTACGCTGCCGATGCGGGCAGCCGCCGCAACCGTATGAGCAAACTCGACGTGAAGGCGGCCGTGGCTGGTTCCCCGATTGATCACTCTCAAAAAGTAGTGCGGTTGGGCTCATCCGATGCAAAGGAAGTCAAGGGGAAAGATATTGAGACCATGGTGGCTGATTACGCACCACAGAAAATCGTATCCTGGCTGAACTCGAATTTGTCTGGCTCCATCATGCCGAGCAACAGCCCGCGCCTGTACAACAGCAACTCGCGGAACTCGTGGAACCTGCTCTCGCCCATTCCTGAGCGTGGGAGCGACGCCGCGGATGCGCTCGCTGGCATGATGGCGAAGGTCACCAGGGAAAAGAGGGGAAAGCAAAAGCATGGCGCCATCCTTGTATTGAAGGACGACCTCGGGCTAGCATTCAACCTCAATGCGTTGCGCAACGCCGAGGTGCAAAGCATGAATGCGTATGTCGCGGAGAACGAGCGCGCGCAACGAGTCGGTGAATACATCCTGCACTTCGAGGAGATGTTCAAGCGGAACGACCAAGCGAAAAAATGGGAGAACCGCTACAAGCCGCACTACGAACATCAACAATTGAAGCGCGACAAGAACGATTACCAGACCAAGATGGACAGGGACCTTAAGCGCATCAACCGCATGTCCCATGACGTGGCCAGACTGAACAGTTCCTTGAGCGCATGGTGGAGTGATTTTGATCGCTCCGACGATCAATCTGCCAAGGACCGGCAGGAAGCGACAAGCCTGTGTCTGGACGGCGCCGTCATCATCGAGGCCGAGAGAAAGCTGTGGGACGACTGGTTCAAGGAGAGCCTCAGCGATCCCAATGCCATGCTGTGGGGTGCCCTCACGGCCCTCGACGCTGGATTTGACAAGTTCATGCTGGGCGAGTCGCGAACAGATATCGGCAAGACAGACAAAATCACTGATATGGCCGACAAGATAATGGAGGGCGTGAAAAAGTATCGTGAGAACCTAAAGTATCGTGAGAACCTGAAGAAGCGAGACCAACCCGACGCCCTGATGCGCATCGGCGCGGTCATGGTCAACCAACTCATTCGATTGAAGCAGAGCGAACCAGAACTCTACAAAATCGCGCTCAAACGCGTCCTGAGTGTCATATTGGTTCGCACAGACATAACCGTCAAGCTCAGGACCATTCCGCTCAGTCTCTCCCAGGCGGCATGGCTGCTGGCGGAGGCCGCCCATGGACCGCCCGATCCCCGTCTCAAGCGGTTGGTCGATGCCGAGATGACGACCGGCAAGCGCGTCCATGTCCATGTGGTGGGGCCCAGCGGCGCGGTCTTGGTGGGGCCCAGCGGCGCGGACTCGTCCTCGGCGGAAAGGACACGCATGGTCGAGTTCTGGCTGACGGAGGAGACGGCTCGAGCGTTGCCGTCTCCACAGGTGAATCCATTTCGGGAAATGATGGAGTATTTTAAAAAAAACCCGTCTGGGGCGCTGCCCTGGTTGGGGCTGACCCTCCAGATGCTCAACCTGTCCAACAGCATCGAGAGCAGCCGCGATCCGGGCCAGGACGATAAGTCCGATGCGTACTTCAGTGTCCTGTCGGGAACCCTCGGAGTCGCGGGGCTCGCGTTGGAAATGTACTCCAATGGGATGCAGAAGCGGTTGGGGACCAAGGTCTTCGCGAGTATGGCGATGAAGGCTGGAGTCCTGTCATCATTGTCTTCGCTCGTGGATGTCATACAGGCCGCCTCCAAGGCTCATGAGCGAATGAGAGCTGACGATTATGACTCCGCGTTGCTCCACGTGGCCGCGGGTGGTTTCGCAGTGGGCTCCATGGTGACGTCTTTCGTCCCGATTGTCGGTATCCTGCTGGGGGTGGTGAGTGCGCCCGTGGCGGGAATCGTCTGGTTCTTCTCGAGTGTTTTCTTCGCGGCGGGCGGGGTGACATCTCTTTGGTTTGCCAAGGAATCTGAAGATAACAAGCTTGAGGTTTGGCTCAGGAAGTCTTTCTATGGGAAGGGTGTAGGAGGAGCGAAGTATTCAGCCCAGGAACCGGAACAGGAGTTGAATGCACTGCATGAAGTCGTGTATGCCAAGGCCATGGAGATCCAGGACTCGTGGAGCGGTTCCGAGTTCAGCTTCAGGATTGATCTGCCAGGAGCAGGAATAGACAGTGTGATCGACTGCAAGATCTCGCTGCTGGTCCGAGGCGAGAGTCGTCGTGAAATCTTTCATGAAATCATTCAACCCAAGATCGTGAAAGGTCAAGTGGTCGACCCGCACGAACAGAGGCTGAGTGCACGTAGTGAACCCCTTTCGAATGGCTCCCCTCAGTTCAGATGGTTGGAACCGCCAGCCATCAGGAATGACGCCTATGGCGGAAAGCTCAAACTGGAGGACGCTCAGTTCCGGGGGGTCGAGGTCGAACTCTCGTATCATCCCAACGCGAAGGGGATACCGCGGCTCGTGCTCCCGATGGATTCCAAGAAGCGCACGAAGGTGAGCCGTAGATGATTTCTGTCTCGGAATCGAAGGGCCAACTGTGCCTGGAGTCTGAGTGGCAGGCTGAGGTCGACGACCATGCTGGTCCGGCCAGCGTAGTAAAGGTTGGGAACAATGAAGTTAGAGAGAGCCCAGAGCTACAAGTCAGGTGACTATGGGCAGGCTCAAATAAGTGTGGAGGAAGGAGGGGCATTATGAGTAGGCCGTCACATCCGCCAGCACCTTTCGCCTGCCTCCACACCTCACGCAGACGAACACGTCGAAGTCGAACGTCCTCTTGAGCAACTCTGCCCAGTCCACTCGCGGCGTCTTCTCCTTCATCGGCTCCTTCCTGGCCGCTACCTCAAGCCTCGCGCTCGCCTCCTCCGCACCTGCTTGAGGGAGCAGAAATGGCCGCAGTTTGGCGCCTGGAGCGAAGACGCCGTGGAACCTCGTGAGGTTTGCCCGAGGCGGAGGCACTAGGGATGCCAGGCGACGCAGCAACTCCAGCCCGGTGAAGAGCAGGTGCGTGGTGCCGTCCGGCAGCGGGCGCTTCATGCGGTAGGTGATGTGGCCGTCCTCCGCTCGTGACAAACGTTCCAGCGCCAGCGCACCGCGTGCCCCGTAGCGGCATAGCCGCTCCAGTCCCTGCCTGTCGTTGGCATGCAGGTGCGTATTGGCGTGCAGGGAGAAGCCCTCCAGGAAGGTGCACCGGGGCTGCTTTCGGGGAGGAGGCCGCACGTCCACCTCCGTCCAGCGCAGTCGCTGCTGCGGGGAATGCGCCTGGTACGCCTGCAGCGCGTCCTCGGGCCCTTGCGCGGGCAGGGCCCCTCTTTTCTCCAACAGCCGCAGCACCCGGTGCCGCACCACCTTCAGCAGCCGCTCCACCTCTCCGGCACGAAGACGCCGTCCGGCACCAGCGAGTGGAAGTGAGGCGTCACTTGCAAGGCCGAGCCGAAGAACTGGACGTCGCGGACGCACAGCCACTCGCTTCTAGCGCAGCGCCGCGAGGGCCGCGCCGACCTTCGCCACCGTCACCGACACGGGCGTCGTCACCTCCGGAGCGAAGATGGCCACGCGGAGCTCCTCGAAGGCCCACCGAAGCTCCTGCGCCGCCTCCTGGTCACGCACGGTGGCGCGCCTGGCGAGGAAGGTCTCCCACAGGGGGGTGAAGGGCTCGGCCTTCCCCGCGTCCTTG